>DATHOI010000252.1:0-2926 GCA_035485095.1 Polyangiaceae bacterium
CCCGATGAGCGTGTGCACGCGCGCGGCGTACGGGCTGTCGGCGTGGGCCGCCAAGAAGCGGTCCGCGGCTGCGCTGGCCGCGGCTTGATTGCCCGACTTCAGCAGCGCCTCGATGCGTACGACGCTGGCCTCTTGGGTCAACCGGCCGTGCGGAAAGTGGGCTCGGTAAGCATCGAGCTCATGCAGAGATTGCGCGGCGTTGCCGGCCGCAAGCTGGCTCTTGGCGCTCTTGATGGCAGCGACTTCGTCCGCCAGGCTCGGCGCAGTCGCCGAGTGCGAGGCGTCCGAGGCGGAGCTGTCTGGCAGGGTGGGCAGGTCTTCCAATCGGGTGACTTGAGCCGAGTCTGCTGCGACCGGCGCTGTGGGCGCGGCCAGCGAAGCAGGCTCGCTGACCGGTGCCGCTGCCGTCACGGCCGGAGCTGCGTTTGCGGGTGCTGGCTGCACGCTGGGCGCGTGATGAGCGAGCAACAAATACGCGGCCACGCCGGCTGCCACCACGACTGAAGAGCCGGCGCCCCACTTGAGCGCCGAGCGGGACGCGACACTCGCGGTGGCTTTGCTGGCCGCTGCGGAAGATTGGCTCACCGTACTTGCCGCGACTGCGACGCCGAGGCCGGTCAAAATTCGCCGCCGGCTTTCGCCGCTCGGGCCCTCACTGCGCGCCAGACGAAGCAAGTCGGCCTCCAGCGGGTCCGTGCCTTGTTCATCGAGCAACCGATTCAGATCCTTCATCACACTGCTCCTCGCCTAAAATCATGCTTCGCCCGGTATCGGGTCACGGCATCCTGGAAGGCTTTGCGCGCACGCCTGAGGCGCGAGCCGACCGTGCCAAGTGGGATCCCGATCGCATCGGCGATCTCGTAAACGGACATCTCTTCGATTTCGAACAGAACGAACACCGCGCGCAAATCTTCCGGCATGCTCTCCATCACTTGATCGAGCAGAGCCCGGGCGCGCAGTTGATCGGCCAACTGATCTTGCGTGACGACCGGATCTTCCGGAACGTGCGCTAGGTTCTCATAGGCCTGTTTTCGGCGATGTATCGAGCGCCGAGCGTTGGCAGCGACGCGCGCTGCCGTGGCGAACAGAAAGCTGCGCTCTTTGTCGACCGGAACTTCGTCGAGCTTCTGAGCGGCGACCAGAAACACCTGCTGAGCGGCGTCGTCGGCGTCCGCTGCAGGGACACCGAAACGCCTCAGGCAGCGCCACACGAAGTCCAAATGCGCGGTGGCCACCCGTCGCAAACGATCCGGGTTTCGAACCTCGGGCATTTCCGTCGCCAACTCGAAATCGGCGTCATCCACGAGATCGACGCCGGAGGTTACAGCTACACCAGAAGCGGGCGGCGGCTCGTATTCGCTGTCATTTGCCACTGTTTGCGCCCACGCCATCCCTCATGCGGTTTCCAAAGCGAACCCGCTTGATCACAAAAAATGCACGCCGACGGACAAGCCAAAGAGGTAACCGAGGTACCCAGCTCGGTACAATTGGGTCGGTTGTGCATCGAACGCCATGCTTTCAACCTCATAGCCCGGCGGCAATAGGGGCGCACGCGCATCGATATCTGCCTGGAAAAACAGGGGTCCAGGCCCGTCCAGGCGTCCACTCAGACCCACATCCACCGCCAGCCAAAGCTGCTTGTCGCTGAACGTTGGCGTGATGTCGAGGGCCGTCGTTCGTACTTGCCCGACCTCGAAGGCCGTGTGAGCAAATACTGAGAACGGTTCCAGATCGAGGAACCGGTAACCCGCGCCGAGCCAGCCGAGCAG
This sequence comes from Polyangiaceae bacterium, assembly GCA_035485095.1. GTDB lineage: Bacteria > Myxococcota_A > Polyangia > Polyangiales > Polyangiaceae > PMG-095. The sequence goes on from DATHOI010000252.1 coordinate 1,770, forward strand.
CTCGGAGACGCGCAGGTGACAACGGGCGTCGGCTGAAGGACAGGCGTCCGGGAGCACGTCCGAGCGTCCGTCCTGCGGTCCGTACGCGCCGCCTACATAGAATTCGAGCGGTTCAAAGTAGGTTAGGCCAAGCTCAGCAGTGGCCGCGAGCTTTGGGAACGGCGCCATCGCGCTGCCGAGGCGCGCGCCGGCGGCGAGAAAGAGCGCGGGTTGGTGCGGGGCCGCCGCGGCGCTGGCTAACGGTTTGCGCTTGGTTGGGGGAGGAGCGACCGGCGGTCGGTCGGGAGCCGGCTTGGGTTTGGGGGCGCTCGGCGGCGGCTCGGCGTCAGGGGGTTTGGGGGGCGCGTCCGAGGGGGTCCCGCCGAGCGCGTCGGGGTCGACTGCGATCGCGGTCGCCAGAGCCAGCGCCGAGATCACCTCGTCGCAAGTCGTGCCCGCTACTTGGCGCGTCGTTTTTGCGCCGTGGTCGTCGATCGTCAGCTCGCCGCGCACGCTGCTGCCCGAGCGCAACACGCGAACGTCGAACCTGCGCAACGCAGCGCCGGCCTCGGTCGCGATCTCGGCCTTGGTCGTGAATGTGTGCACGCGTTCGACGAATGCGGCGCGCCCGGGACAGCCCGCGCCCACTTGGTAGTCGAGCGCAATCGTCTCCTTTTCTGCGTGCGCTGGCAGCGCCGCGCAAAGCAGCGCTGCAGCGAGAGCCGCGCCCGAGGCGGCCCGCCGTGTCACGTGCTCTCCGTCTTAGTCCTCGCTCGAGCGCAACACGAAGCCGCGTCGAGCGAGGGTCGGTGTTCTACAAACACGCCGACGGCATGCCGACGCCGCGCAGCAGGGTTTGCAGTGCACCCGCCAGACTCGGGCCGCTCTTACCGGCGGCCACCATGCTGGTGCAGGCGTTGGCTGCGGTGGTGAGGTAGGTCTTGTTCGGCTCCGGCGCACTGGCCGCGTTCTGAGCCAACGCCGAGCAACACTTGGCGAGCGATTGCGCCGGAGCGCCGCCGCCCGGCTTCTTCGCCGACTCAGTCGGTGCAGCGGAGGCGGAGGCAACCGGCTCTTCCGGAGCGAGCTCGAGGGGTGCGGTGGGCGTCGGTGTCGGCGCGGGAGTCGTCGCAGACGGCAGGGGAGGCGGGGGCTCGTCCTTCTTGCAGCCGGTGAAG
>DATHOI010000253.1:0-6972 GCA_035485095.1 Polyangiaceae bacterium
GGTAGCAGCCGACGTCCATGATCCCTCCGCCACCGAGCTCGCGCGAGAGCAAACGGCCGCTCAAGGGAAACGCACCATCGAAGCCGAACGAAGCCGAGATCGCGTGCACTTGGCCGAGCGTGCCACTTTGAACGAGCTCCACCAATTTGCGGGTTTGCGGCGCACAGCGATACATGAACGCCTCCATCAGGAAGACGTCGTTCTCGCGAGCAGCGGCCAGCACGCGACTCACCTCGGTCTCGTTCATGGCCAGTGGTTTCTCGCACAGCACGTGCTTCTTGGCGCGGGCGGCCAGCACGGACCAATGCGCGTGCGACGGGTGCGGCGTCGCAATGTACACCACGTCCACCTCGGGATCGGCAAACAGGGCTTCGTAACTGCCGTGAGCACGTGGCGCGCCGAATTCACGCGCGAAATTGACGGCCGCTTCACTCCTGCGACTCGCTACCGCCACCAGCTCACCGGTCTCGGATTTGGCGAGCGCGCGCGCCAAAGTTCGCGCAATGTTGCCCGTGCTCACGATGCCCCAACGCAATTTTCGAGTCGCCATCTGAAAAATCCAGGCAGGCTTATACCGGAACCGTATCTCAGGTAAAAACGGAGCCAGCATGACCGAGCTCAACGTCGCGATGATCGGCTACCAATTCATGGGCAAAGCGCACAGCAATGCCTGGCGCCAAGTCGGACATTTTTTCGACCTGCCGCTCACTCCAGTGCTGAAGGTGCTGTGCGGGCGGGACGAGAACGCGCTCTCCAAAGCAGCCGGCGTACTGGGCTTCCGCGAGCACGACACGGATTGGCAACGCGTCGTAGCGCGCAAAGACATCGACATCGTCGACATCTGCACACCGGGCGACTCACACCGTGACATCGCGCTGGCCGCCGCCGCGGCGGGCAAAGTCGTCTTCTGCGAGAAGCCGCTGGCCAACACGCTCAGCGAGGCGGAAGAGATGCTCGGCGCAGTGGAGCGCGCCGGCGTGTTGCACATGCTGTGTCACAACTACCGGCGCTTGCCCGCGGTGATGCGTGCGCGCGAGCTGATCTTTGCCGGGGCGCTCGGCAAGATCCACCACTTTCGCGGCTGCTACCTGCAGGACTGGATCGCCGACCCTTCCTTCCCCCGCGTTTGGCGGCTCGAGCGCAAGAAGGCGGGCTCTGGTGCCCTGGGTGACATCGGTTCGCACGTGCTCGATCTGGCGCGCTTCTTGGTCGGGGAGATCAGCGAGGTAGCAGGCATGCTGCACACGTTCGTCAAGCAGCGCCCGCTGCCGGGCACGAGCACGCTCGCACCGGTCGACGTGGACGACGCTGCGCTCGCGCTGCTGCGCTTCAACAACGGCGCGATCGGCAGCTTGGAAGCGAGCCGCTTCGCGACCGGCCGAAAGAACCACAACCGCTTCGAAATCAACGGGGAGAAGGGCAGTCTGGTCTTCGACCTCGAACGGCTGAACGAGCTCGAGCTGTATCTGGAAGAGGGCAAAGACAGCGGCTTTCGCCGGATCCTCATCACGGACCCCGGCCACCCCTACGTGGGCGCGTGGTGGCCACCGGGACACTTGATCGGCTACGAGCACTCTTTCACGCACACCGTGCTCGATCTGGTGCGCGCGATCGAAAGCCAAAGCTTACCGACGCCGAATTTCAAAGATGGCGTTCAGAACCAGCGCTTGCTCGAAGCCATCGAGCGTTCGTCCGAGCGAGCCTTTAGCGCGGTCTAGCGTCAGGCGCTTCTCGCCTGGGCGAACAAGCGTTCGGCCTCGCCGATCACGCGCGAATACGGGTCGAAGCGCTCATCGCTCGGCGTGTCCTTCGAACGGGGCGCCTGGGACGGCGGGGACACGGATCGCTGCCCCGGCGACTGCATCAAGACCGACACCACGCTCGACGAGCGCACACCCCGGTCCACGCGCACTTTGGCGCGCGCGGCGAGCCCATCGACCAGGCGGTCGAGATCGGACGCGGGGCTCTCGCTGCGTTCGCCGAGCACCGAAAAATCGAAGCTGCGTGCGTCGATGCGTGCGGCCCAAAGTACGGTCGCGAAATGCAGATCGGCCGCGGCAAATGCCTCGAAATTACTCGCCGATAGCGACTCTCGAAACATCTGCACGTCGCTCGCGCTGGGCACCACGGCGCGAAAGGTGGAGCTGCTCGGCGTCATCGAGCGCGCGGGGATCTGGCCCAGGTGCACCTCACCGCGCACGATGCAGGTCAGCGCACCGAACGGAATGGGCATCTCGCGCTCCCGCAGGTGCAGCACGAGCTCGGTCTCGCGCAACTCGAGGGCGCGAATCGTGACGATGCGACGGTTCGAGTCGTGCGCGACCTCGCGCGGCACGACGAACACCGGGAAGCCATCTGCGTGCAGACGCCTCGCGAGCTCGGTCGCTTGCCCTTCGTCGGCCAAGGCACGCACGATGCCCCATACCCCCGGTTTCACGCGCGACTTCAGATCATAGGCCACCATGCCCGTGGCTTGCGCTAGACGCGTATAGGATTCGGAGGAGCCGTCGAAGCTCGGAGCCAACATCACGAGCATGAACGGCCCCTCAGCTGCCCAACACGATTCGGGACTTCAAGACGCTTCACGACTGCTCCACTCTACCTGACAAAAATGACTGCTGCCCAGCGAGCGCGCCAGCGACAAACTCGCTTAGATAAGCAGTTCGGCAAGCAACGCCCACTGGTTTCCGGGCATTTTTGCGACCAGTAGCCGCCTGAGGGCAACGCCTGGAGAGCGAGCACCGGCCGTCGCACTAGCTGTCGAAAGTCGACACCATGCTTGGCGGCCAAGCGTCACACGCTGGAATGAACATTACCTAACCGGCCTCGCGCCGGCGCCAGGCGCGTGCGCCGCTCACTTCACGACGGGTTCGCCACAGCTCGTGACTTCCAGACTGGTCTCGATGCGCAGGTTGGAGCCTACGACGTGTCGCTCGCACCAGAAGAAATCCAACGGATAAATCTGACCGTCAGTCAGGCCCAAGCTGTCGAGGTTCACTTGGCCCGTCGCTTCATTGTGAATGCCGCCTAGATCCAAGCCCAGCTTTTGATCGACGAACACCCAAATGTCGTCATCACCCTTGAACGTGAAGACCTGACCCGCGTGATAGCGGAACTTGAGGTGCAGCTCGAACGTCATGTGGTAGTTGTGCGGGTTGCCCTCGTTCAGGAGCAGCATGCCGTCGATGGGGTAGAAGCCGGGGCAGCTCGCCGCGCCACAGCCCATCAGGCTGCTGTCATAGTAGTAGGCGTTGGGGTCGGTCGGTTTGGCGGGGTCGGGCTCGAACTGCAGCGTCAGGCTTTGACCCAGGTTCACGCCCGCCGTGTCGTGAAACCAAGTCTGGAAGTTGTCTGGACCGGTCGTGGTCGGGGTGCCGCTCGCGGGCCCCGCATAGACCGGTGTGCTGTCCGCGCCGAGCGTTGCCTCGACCATGCCCGGGTCGGCTTGATAGCGCTTGCCCGCAGCGGTCGCAGGGTGAAGCCGCATGTCGGCCACCTCGAAATCCGGGCTATCGACATAGTTGGTCCCGCCGATCATCTCGGCCAACGGCGGCGTCGCGCTGGTATCGAGAGGCGTGCCGCTCGGGTCCCGCGCGGTCGTGAAGTCGCGCAGATAGCCCGTGAACGCGCCATTGCACTGCGCGGCGCCATTGCCTGCGTCCGTGGCAGAGCCGCTGTCGGCTGCATCGCCGGCATCCGCTATTGGAATCAGATCCAGCGTGCCGCTCGCGCCATTGCTGACTGCGGTGCTGCTCCCGGACGAGCCACCGACCCCAGCCACGCCACCCGTGGAGCTCGAGCCATTGCTGCCCCCCACGACGTTGAGCGTCGACCCCTCACCCTGGCGGCTGCTACAGCCCGCAACGAACGCCGCGCCGAGCGCACCGAGCAGCAGTCGAGCGAATGGGGAGGTGAGCATCGCTTTCATCACGGCTTGCATCACGAGGCGCAGAGCAAGCACAGTGCCAATCCCCATCAGCGGGGTTGCCGCAACAATCACACTTGCGGAGCGCTTCGGCAGCGCAACATTCGTAGCTTTGCGCAGCTCCCGAATCTTGCTGCTGCCGAGTGAGCATGCGGCTCGCGCGCCTCGCCCGCAGCTCGAAGCACACGACCGCCAAGAGCAATGGCCAGTGCGGTCGGCCTTCATTGAACAAAAGAGAACGGACGCGAAAAAAACTCCGAGGCTCGGCTAAGCTAGGACCAATGCCGATGGCTGACTCCACGTCACTCGTGCGCTTGGCAAACGCGCTCCTCGCCGTCCATCGCGAATCGGTCACAGCGGATTCCGCACGAGCACCGGATCCACGGGACTCCGTGCGACGCATGGCGCCCCTAGCGCTCGAGCTGGGCGCGGCGCTGCACGGCAGTCTGCGACGCTTCGCAGAGCTGTCGGCCGAGCTCGGCGATTCGCGGTTGGCGGAGTGCCTGCTCGACCTACCCTCGCGACTTGCCAACGCGGGCGAGCTCGAGTCTGCGCTGGCGGTCGCGCTCTCGTTCGAGTTCATCGCAAAAGACAAGCTGCGCGGCGATCGCGCAGTCGCGCTCGCACAAGCTGGCCGGCGTGACGAGGCCGTAGCTCTCGTCACTGCAAACCTGCAGCGGGCCGAGGATATTCCGCTCGCAGAGGCAAAGGCGGGCGACGCCTATCGCGCCCTAGGTGAGGACGACGCGGCCGAGGCTTACTACCGACGCTCGCTTTCGGAAGCAAAAACTCCGTTCGAGCGCTCGGAAGCGGTCCTCCGCATCGTTAGCCTCTTGTCCGACGCCGGTCGCTTGCAAGAGGCAACACAGTTTCTAGCGGAAGAACGGCGGCGCGCAGGCAAGCCTTGAGTCGCGCTTGGCACGCCCGCTGACCGTGGTAAGTGTCGCCGCGATGCGCACGCTCGTCCCCCTGCTCTGTCTCGCGTTCGCGAGCGCCCTCGGGCTCTCGACTCCGTCCTACGCTGCCAGCCAAGACCCAACGCACGCGACGAAAAAGCCGAAGTCGAAGAAGAAGCACAAATCCCACGCCGCCGCCGACACCGGCAAGGGCAAGGCGAAATCGGGCAAGGCGAACGCCCAGCCCGCGGCGCCGAAAAAATTGGCCGCCAAAGAGCCCCCTCCCGCAGCGCCTGATCCCGCGGTCGTGTCGCTCGAGCGCTTCGGCCTGTCGATTCAACGCGCCACCCTGGACAACGGTCTCAAGGTGGTCATGAACCCGGATCACGCTGCGCCCACGGTCGCCGTTTCGGTGACCTACGGCGTGGGCTCGAGCAGCGAGGTCGAAGGCCGCACGGGCTTCGCGCACTTGTTCGAGCACATGATGTTTCAGGGCAGCAAGCACGCCAAGAAGGGCGAGCACTTCACGCTGATTTCGGATCGCGGCGGCAGCTTGAACGGCACGACCAACAGCGACCGCACCAACTACTTCGAGGTGTTGCCCGCGAACGAGCTGGAGCTCGCGCTGTGGCTCGAGTCGGACCGCATGCGCTGGCTCGCGGTCACGCCCGAGAATTTCGAGAATCAACGCGCCGTGGTCGAAGAAGAATTTCGGATGCGCATCCAAAACCAAGCCTACGTGCCTGGCACCATCAAGCTGGGCGAGCTCGTGTTTCAGGGTTACGCGCCGTACGCGCACCCGACCATCGGCTCCATGGCAGACCTCGACGCAGCCAAATTCGACTGGGTGAAGGATTTTCACGACCAGCACTACGCACCCGACGACGCGGTGCTGACTATCGCCGGCGATTTCGAGCCCGATCAAGCCATGGCGCTGGTGCAAAAGTACTTCGCCCCGGCAGAACGCAAGAACCCACCCGCGCTCGTGTTCGCGCCGCTGCCCGAAAAGCCCAACGCAGGTCGCGCAACGATGGAAGACACCAACGCGCGCACTCCGGGCTTCATGTACGGCTTCATGATCCCGCCTTCTCGCACCCCCGAGCACTACGCGCTGGAGCTGGCAGCCGAGATTCTCGCCGACGGCGAGAGCTCACGCTTGTACAAGAAATTCGTACACGACCGCGCGGTCGCTGGTCGCGTTTCGGCGTGGACCGAAGATCACAAAGGCCCCGATCAATTCAGCGTCATGGCCGTCCTCACCGACAAGGGCAAATTGCCGGATGTCGAAGCGGCGATCGACGCCGAGCTCGCGACGCTGCGCAAAACACCGCCCAGCGCCGCGGAGCTCGAGAAGGCCAAGAAACGCCTACGTTCGAGCTTCGTGTTCGGGCTACAAACCAACAACGGCCGCGCCATTCAGCTCGGTGAGTTCGAGTCGTATTGGGGCGACGCGCGTTTGCTCGCGCATGAGCTCTCGCAGTACCTCGCTGTGACCCCGGAGGCCGTGCAACAAGCGGCCGCTCACTACCTCACCCCGGAGCGCCGCTCCCTCGTCGAAGTCTTGCCCGCAGCCAAAGGAGGCAAGCCGTGAACGCCTCGCCGATCTCGTTTCCCAATTCCATCACGCGCTTCGTGAGCTTCGGCTCGCTAGTGCTCGCGGCAGCCAGTTGCGCTGCGCCGCCACCAGTCGCAAAGCCTCCGGTCGCAGCCGTCGCGCCGCCGCCTCCGAAAGCCACCGAACCCCCCGCCGATCCGCTCGCCACCCCGCCGCCGGCGAGCGTCGCTGCCGACAAGCCCTTCCCCGCGATCAGCCACGCCAAGCTCGACAACGGGCTCGATTTGCGCGTCGTTACCCGAAAAAATTACCCGATCATCGAGCTGCGTTTGGTCTTATTTTCGGGCGTCGCGAGCGACGGCCCAGAGCCTGGCGTTGCTGCGGTGGCCGGCGAGCTACTCAAAGCCGGCGGAGCTGGGCAGTGGGACGCCGCTGCGCTCGCAGAGCGAGCGGAGTCGCTCGGTGCTGACCTAGAGGTAGTCACCGAGCGCGACTCGACGCGCATCACCATCGGCGTCACGACAGGCGACTTCGACGCAGCGCTCGACTTGCTCGGCGCGGTCGTCCAAAAGCCGCGCTTCGCACCGGTCGAGTTC
>DATHOI010000254.1:0-3054 GCA_035485095.1 Polyangiaceae bacterium
ATGCGTACGTTGCCGCGGCGTGAAATGCTCGGTCGAAGCTCATAGCGACCTCTACAAATCACATCCCCGTTTCGACAAAAAGGGGGGACTCACTTTCTCCAACAATCCCGATCGCTTACCCCGCTAACCGATCGGCATTGAACTTAAACTTCAATTTTGGTTTTGCGCGGGGCTCGCGGCCCGTGCTGGTTTTCCGCGTTCGCGCCGCTCTGGATTGAGGACGGTTTTATTCAGAGCACCGGTTCGCCACCCACGTAGCGGGCGCGCGGGCGCAGCACGTAGCCGGCGGCGCGCTGTTCGAGTGCGTGGGCGACCCAGCCAGCAGTGCGACCGAGCGCGAAGATCGTCGCGGCGCTGCCGCGCGGCAGCGCCAGGCAATGGCAGAGCACGACGAGTCCCGCGTCGAGCGTGGGGGCCGGATGTCCGCCGCGATCCATCGCCTCGAGTAAAGCGAAGGCGACGCGGGCGGCTTCCGTGCGCGCGCCGTGGTTCTGCGCCAGCTCGAGCAAGAGCGCTCCTCGCGGATCGCCCGCCGGATACAAGGCGTGCCCGAAGCCCGGGACTTGCTCGCCGCGCGCGAGCCACTCACGCACCGTGCGTGCGGCGCGAGCCTTTGAGCCGATGGTGTCGATCAACGCTTCGACGCGATCACACATCCCGCCGTGTGCCGCGCCGCTCAGCGCGTTCACTGCCGCGCCCAAGCACGCGTACAAGTCAGCGCCCGTGGAGGCTGCGACACGCGCCGCGAAGGTGGAAGCGTTGAGCTCGTGCTCGGCGGAGAGCACCAGGGCGCGATCGACATTCGCCACATTTTCGGCCGACTGCGGCGCATTCAACGCCCCGAGCAGTAAGGCGGCAACGCGCGTCTCGCGGCCGACGATTGCGTGCTCGAGCTTGCCTCGCGCACCGCGCATTCCTGGAGGGCGGGGCGCGGGCGCGTGCGCCAACCAGCGCATCACAGCGCGAGCGCGCGCGTGCTCCGCCGCGTCGGAAGCGGCGTGTCGATCGTCGTCCGCGAGCGCCAAGGCGCTTAAAATCAGCGCCATCTTGGGCAATGCTGCGCGCCCCTTCAACAGCGGCCAGAGACGCGCCGCATCGCACGACACGCGCATGCTCGTGTCCGCGCCGTGCTCTGCTCCCTTCGCGTGACGCGGTTCCCGCGCGCCGAAGGCGTTCGCTTCTGGCAGGCTGCCCGTCCAGAGTAGCTCCGCCACGCGCTCGAACCCGACGTCGCGGCGACACAGGTCGGTTGCCAGATGACCGCGGTAGTGCGGACCGTCCGCGGTCACCTGCGAGATGCGAGTTTCGAGCACGGGCTCACCGAAGCGCAGCGCGCCGGCCGCGACTGCGCCATGCCCCGAGCGGGCCACGTGGCGCGTTCGCAAACGTTCGACGTCATCTGCGGCGTACAGCCGCGCGCGCCGAGCATCGCCCGGTAGGCTCGTGATGAGCCCGCGACTCGCGTAGGCATACAGCGTGGCGAGCTTCACGCCGAGGCGCTCGCTGGCTTGACGCGAGCTCAGCCAAGCGCGTGCCGCGTTCGTCATGTGCCAAGCATGCTCGTCCAACATTGATTGTCGAATCAACATTGATCGGGCGACCCGTGGCGCTCAGAATCAGATTCACGAGGCGGCGAGCTCCCCCGCCAGCGATCGGAGAAATTGTCATGAATAACGAAGGTTTATCGAGCAGTTCTCAGCCCGATGCCAAGGCTTCCGGGCTCGAAGGCGTGCTCTTCGCTGACACTCGCCTGAGCCAGGTGGACGGTGAGCACGGCGAGCTGATCATCGCCGGTACGCGCGCCGAAACGCTCGCCGAGAGCGTGGAATTCGAAATCGTCGCCGCCCGCCTGCTCGAGCTCGGGACTGACGTACCGGAGCCGGATCTCTCGGCGCGGCTCGCTCGCGCACGCGTTGCGGCTTACGCGGCGGTGCCCGCCCTCTCCGATTCTCTGCGGATTCCGGACGCGATGGACGCGCTGCTCGCCGCGATCGCGCAAGCGCGTACGGGGCGTGACCCCATCAGCGTGCTCGCCGCGCTGCCGGTGTACGTCGCGGCCGGCGCTCGCTTGCGCGCAGGTCTGCCCGCGATCGCGCCGAGCGCCACTCGCCGCCACGCCGAGGATTTTTTGGCCATGCTCGACCTGCCAACGGATGCCGCGCGAGCGCGCGCACTCAACGTCTACCTCGTGACGGTCTCGGATCACGGCCTCAATGCCTCGACCTTCGCGGCTCGCGTGGTGGCGTCGACGGGCTCGGACGTGGTCTCGAGCATCGTGGCGGCGCTCGGCGCGCTGAAAGGGCCGCTGCACGGCGGCGCGCCGGGCCCGGTGCTCGACATGCTCGACGCCACACAGGACACCGAGCCGCGAATTTGGCTCGAATCGGAGCTCGCTGCGGGCCGGCGCATCATGGGCATGGGCCATCGTATTTATCGCGTGCGCGATCCGCGTGCCTTCGTCTTCGAGCGCGCTCTCGTGCGCCTCGAGCGGCAGCTCGCCAGCGAGCAAGGCGGCTCCGCGGTGACAGCCATCATGCAGCGGCTGGCTCAGGCGCGTCGCGTCGAGCACGCGGCAGAAACCTTGCTCAGCGAGCGCCATCCGGAGCGCCCGTTGCGGGCCAACGTCGAATTTTATACGGCCCTCCTGCTCGAGGCGCTGGGTATTCCGCGCGCGCTCTTTAGCGCAACATTTGCGGTGGGTCGCTGCGCTGGCTGGCTCGCTCACGTGGCAGAGCAACGCCGCACGGGCAAGCTGGTTCGCCCCAGCGCCCGCTACGTCGGACCGCGCCCGGCGCCGCGGCTCGAATAGACTTGCCCGCAGGGCCGCAGAAATTTCTGGGGCGTTCGATTGACTCAGGACATTAGGCGGCTTTCAATCCCAGCATGTTGAAGTCGGCGGAATTGGGGCGCGCGCTCAGCAAACAGGACTACGACGGCGCGCTCGGCGAGCTCCGCACCTCCCTGCTCAAGGCGCAAGCGGAGCTCGAGCACGCGAAGTTCCCGGTGATCATTTTGATCAACGGCGCGGACGGTGCGGGCAAGAGCGAAACGCTG
>DATHOI010000255.1:0-16672 GCA_035485095.1 Polyangiaceae bacterium
CCGGCTTCGCCCGCTGCGCCCGCGTCGTCCGACGTGCCAACGGCCGATCCTGCTCCTGCTCCGGTACCAGCCCCAGCACCGGTGCCTCCCGAACCCGAGCCACCTTGAGTCAGTCGACCTGCTGCGGCGCCCGCGTCGGTGTCCGCGTCCACTCCGCCACTCGCGCCCGCACTTGCCAGAGCCTCGCTCAAGACCCGATCGTCGACGCTGCAGCCGAGCGCGAGCGCAAAGGGCTGCGCGACCAGCGTCGCGACGAACAGCCCGCTCCAAGCTCTAGCAATGGTTGGCATGCCTAACTTCCTACTTCGACGAACGCGACCAGCGCGTGCGCCTCCTTCCTCGAGCAACCAGAGCCCCTGCGAGAGCAACCAGGGCTGGCCACGGAAACCCATGCGACGGAGCAATCATCGCCGCCACGGCGCAGCCCTTCGATGTCGCCGCGGGATCGGAATCGCCGCTAGTGGCAGGCAACGCGCCGCCGCAGACACCGCTGAAGCCGCGACGCGGCGCGCAATCCGTGGTCTCGCTGCTGCGACCAGCAGGGTACGTGGCGCAGATCCCGTCGCTGTCGTCAGCGCCGAGGATGCGCTGGCTCGAGTCCCCCAGCGTGTATCCGCCGATCATCGTCGAGCCCGCGATCAGTGTGTGAGAGAGCCCGAGAAAATGCCCGGCTTCGTGAGTCACGATCGACTCCAGATCCGCACCGTCTGGGTCGACTGGATCGCCGATGCTGAGCTTGACGCCCGCTGAGTTGATCTCGACGTCTACGTCTTGGATGTCTCCCGTGTCCGGGTCGTAGTGCACGGTACTCAAGCCGAGCGCGTCTTCCCCACCCGCGTACGGCCACACGTCATCGCGAAACATCCACACGTTCGCGTTGGCGCTCGCCAGATTGAATTCGACCTGATCGCAAGCCGCAACGCCGATGTTTTCGATGCTCAGCGCCGGCGACGAGCCATCCAAACAAGTCGCGCCAACCCAGCGTCCGAAGGCCGCCGTCAGCATGGTGCCGAAGGCCTCGGCCGTGATGCCGTATTTTTTCGAGCCGTCCTGCTGAACGCTAAAGCTCACGCACGAGCTCGGCCAAGCCAGTGGGTCGCCAGTGGTGACGCAGTGCTGGGCGTCGATGGCGCAGTTCTGAGCTGGATCGGCTGGATTGCAAGCGTGGGTGCGGCAGTAGGCCGACGCGATACGCGGGGCGGAAAGCACGAGCACGAGCGCGAACAGCGCGCTGGTCGCCCGCTTCATGGCACGAACGCCTGCACGAGTTCCCGGGCGGAAGGAATGTCCGCACCGACCAAGCGACGGGCAGCAGAACGCTCGGGGTGAAGCAGCGCGGGCAAGCGCGGGCTCGCAGCCAAACGAGGCGTTCCTGCCGAGTCGACGCGCAGTGGGAAATGCCCCTGCGCCATACCCGCCACCCAATGCACGTCAGCGTCGGTCTGGCACAAGAACAGCACGCACGCAGCGCCCGGTGACAACTCCGCCTGACCATCGACGAACTCACCGGACTTGCCGACCACGCCGCCCAGCACACGCACCACGACTTCGCTCGCAGACGGCGGCGCCTTGGCCAGAACGTCGTCGATCCGAACGGCCACGTCCGTGACGATCCGATGCGAGCCGGGAAGATCGATGAAGCGCGCGGTCGACGCGAGGGGCGTACCCAGCACGATGCGATCGCTTCGTCGCACCAACGCCTCGAGCGTCAAGCCAAAGGCGATCGTCGCCTCGGCCATCCGCCCCCACAAAACGGTCGCCATCGCGGCGCTCACGCCCCGAGCAAAGCGACGTCGCGTGAAGTCTTGCAGGGCAGCCACGATTTGCTCCTCGCTCGCCTGCTACAGCCCGTATCGCTTCAATTTCCAATACAGAGTAGACAGCGCGATACCCAGCGTTTGCGCGGTTTGCGTGCGGTTTCCGCTGAGTTGAGCCAGAGTCTGTTTGATCGCGGCCCGCTCGATATCCTCGAGAGTTTGTCCGCCGAGCGGCAAGCGCTCGAGACAGCACTGCTCTTCCGTCGTGGCCAGGAATTGCAAGTGCTTCGGCTCCAGCATGCCCGTGTCGACGAACGCGACAGCACAGGCCAGCGCGTTTTTCAGCTCACGCACGTTGCCGCGCCACGGGCGGTTGGCCAACGCCTCGAACGCCGAGTCCGACACGGCCAGGTCACTGCGCCCGAGGTCGGCGAGCAAGCGAGGCACGAGCAACGGCAGATCCTCGCGCCGGTCGCGCAGCGGTGGAACGGCAACTACCGCGCCAGCCAAACGGAAGTATAAGTCCTCTCGGAAGCGACCCGTCGCGACCAGAGATTTGAGATCGCGATGCGTCGCCGAGATCACGCGCAAGTCGACCGCGCGATCGTTGGCGCCACCTAAACGCCGCACTGAGCGGCTCTCCAGCGCGCGAAGCAGTCGCGGCTGTAGGTCGAGGGGGAGCTCACCCACCTCGTCTAGAAATAGTGTGCCCCCTTGGGCGCGCTCGAACGCCCCGGCGTGAGCCGAATGTGCCCCGGTGAATGATCCGCGTTCGTGGCCAAAAAGCTCACTTTCCGCGAGATTTGGCGCGACGGCGCCACAGTCGAACACGACAAAGGGACCGTTCGCGCGAGTGCTCTGCTCGTGTGTGGCGCGCGCCAGTACGTCCTTGCCCGTGCCTGTTTCGCCGAAAAAAGTGATCGTGAGTGGAGTCGGCGCGAGGCGCAACAGAACCGCAAACACCTCGTGCATTGCTTGCGAGTGAGCCACGAGCTTCGAAAAGCGAAACACCGCACCGTCCCGCTTGGTGATGCGAGTCGGGCGCACCGACTTGGGGGTCGACTTCTGCGCGGGCGGTTCAGGTGCGCCGCGCACGGGCGAATTGACATGCAACGTTCCGCCATCGTCCGCGCCGCTACATGCGGTCAATACGGACAGGGGTTTGCCTAAGGCTGTCACGGCTGTGGCACTCTCCATGGCTCTGAGGCTCCTGAAACGCCCGAATTGTTTTAGACGCGGGCTCGTCTGGGCCCACACCGGCCCACACACGACTGCTTCTTAGCACCGACCGCGCGACACTTGCTGTAACGATTCGGTGCCTTCCCGGTTGGGGCGTCGACAACGTTGCGATCATTCGGATTTCAGCGTCAAACACACTCGATAGCTCTCGAATGAGCGTCTCGAGATGCTCGGCTTCTCAGTCATACCGAGGCACAGCGCAGAAGAGCATCATCACTAGTCCGTAGGTGACTGGTCTCGGAAGCTGCACTCAATCGTTACAACACGCGGGCACACGGCGCCGCGTCACGCGCGCCGAATCGAACGTCAGTCACTTGCACGGTCTTTGATTTACCTCGATACTCTCGTGGTCGCCGCGCATGCTAAATTCAGCTCATATCGCCGTGCGCCCATGGTGCCTGGCACTCGTCGTGTCTGGGCTGTGTTGGCTCATCACGGGCTGTGGAACTGCGGAGGGCCCGGTCGATTCGGAGGCTCCCCAGGGCGAGGCCAATCTCGGAGTCAAGGTCAGCGAATGCCCGCTGATCGACTCGTTGAGTGCGCTCCCGCTTCAAACTTCGCTAGGCAATCCGATCGAATTGAGCGCGACACCGAGCAATCCAGACCAGGATTCCGCGCTGTCCTTCGTTTGGTACGCGAGCAGCGGGACATTTCGGAACTCCACGCTACGTAAGACCACTTATATCTGCGATCAGCTGGGAAATCAGCTGATCTTTCTAATCGTGGGCAACGGCGCCTGCGGCGATCAAGCAGAGGTGCCGATAACCTGTGACGATGGCGGGGCCAAATAAGTAGTTCTCGCGCTACTCCGAGTCACGACTGAATCGGAATCGTCTCGACATCGTCATGGAGTCCAGAACGGCACTCCGGGCCTCACCTCGACTCTCGTGGCCGACTTGGAAGAGCCGAGCGTGCTCATGTATGCTGCGCGCGGTGCGGAGCAGCGATGCCGTCTTCAGTCACTCTGCGAAGCTTGCTGGTCTGCGCGCCGCTCGGGCTCGCATCGTGGTACGCGACGTCCGCGCGCGCGGCTGAGCCAAGCACGGAGCAAGTGAGCGACGCAGCGCGCGCGCTGTTTGCAGAAGGGCGCAATCTCGTGGCGAGTGGCTCGTACGAGCAAGCGTGTCCCAAGTTCGAGCAGAGCTTGAAGCAGAAGGTCGGCATCGGGACGCAGTTCAATCTGGCCGATTGCTGGGAGCACGTAGGACGCATCGCCAGCGCATATGAATTATTTTTGGCTGCAGCCGACAACGCGCGCAGCGCTGGACAGCCCGAGCGTGACCAGGCTGCTAGGGACCGCGCGACACTGCTCGAGCCGCGCGTTTCGCGACTCATCATCTCCATCGACGAGTCCGAGCCGGAGCTGGTCGTCACACGCGGGCAAGCTCCGGTCGAGCGCGCCACCTGGGGTGTCGCGACGCCGATCGATCCCGGCACGTACACGATACGAGCAACGGCACCAGAAAAGGAGCCTTGGTCGACGCAAATCGAAGTCACGGCCGAGGGCACTTCGATTTCCGTGCACGTTCCAGCGCTGAAGCTCAAAGCCAAACCCGCCCTACGACTCGCAGCGATTGAGGCTCCCGAGCCGGCGCGCCATCCGGTGCGGGCGCACCCCGACAATCGAACGATCATCACGCTCGCGCTGGGCGCGCTGGGCGTCAGCGGTCTGGTCTCGGGGACCGTGTTCGGGTTGCACTATCAGTCGACCAACGCTCGAGCGGCCGCCATTTGCCCCGCCAGCGTCGACTGCACGTCGGCTCAAGTCACTTCTCACGACAGCTTCTTGAGCGACGCAAGACAAGCACGGAACCTCTCGTTCGTCAGCTTTGGCGTCGGGGCCATGTCGCTCGTGACGGGAGCCGCGTTCTACTTGCGCAGCGACACAGGAGCTCAGCGTGCAAGCTGGACGGCGGGGCCCGCGATCAGCGCGGGCGGTTCGATTGGCGCTGCGGCGCAAGGTCGTTTCTGATCGCTGACACGCCTCGAGACCGCATGCGACACGGCACCCTACTGTCTGCGTTCACGTTGTCGCTGAGCTTGTGCTCGTGCGTTCTCGATGATCGCTCACTTCAAGTGAGCCTCGCCCCGGCCACACATCCTCTCGGCACCGACTCCGGAACCGACGGCGCACCGTCGGAAATCGTGCCAACCGAGGCCGCGCCGCCTGTTCTCGCTGATTGTCCCGATCTCGACCAAGATGGCGTACCAGACTGCCAACAAACTCTGGTCCAAAATCCGAGCTTCCAAGTCGATGATAGTGGTTGGCTCGTGGAGCAAAACGTAGCAGCGGCTTGGTCGCAGAGTGACGCTCAAGCGCACGCTGATTCCGGCTCGTTGCGAATCGAGAGCACGCTAGTGTCAGACTTGAGTGGGCTCACGACCGTAGGCGTACACCAGTGTTTGACCGTGACCCAGGCCGGATACGAAGCGTATGCCGAGCTGCTCGTTCCTGGCTCTCAACGGACGGTCGGCACCGCGGGAATCGAGCTCGACTTCTTTGCTTCAGCGGATTGCTCGGGTGACACGCTCGACGAACGAGCCTCGGACACGACCGGCGTGGCAGACACTTGGCAACTGCTGAGTTTGCAAGTCGACACACCGGAAGGTTCGCGTTCCATCTCCGTGCGCCTGATGACCGCCAAGCCGTTTGTTGCTGCGCCGTTTGCGGCGCTATTCGACGATGTCCTCGTCAAAGCTCCGGCTCAGAAATGACCCGCGGCGGTCGCGCCCCATGCGCCGTCGCGCGTGACGAACGGCGCGGCGAGCCAACCAGAGGCTGGCGAGGCACTCGACGTAGGGGTGAAGTACAGGGCGGCCGCGCCGATTAGCGCCGCGCCGCCCACCCCGAACCCGACGAAGGACCAAGTGCGGAACGTCTTCGCGTCCGAGACGAGCTGGGCGTGACTGTCGATGTCCGTGCTGGAGCAGCCCATACCCGAAGGACAAATCACTTTCGCGTCATCGTTCTTCGATTTGTATTCGAAGCCGAGGATCGCCCCGACGCCGGCAGACACGACGCCAAAGCTGGCCAACGCCAAGGCCGAGCCGGTGCGCCGCGCAGACCGAGGGGACGGGGCCTCGCGTGGTGGGGGCGGCTGCGTCAGCCGTCGCGGCTCGGGCGCTCGATTCAGCTCGGGCTCCGCGGACTTGGCAGGCGCTTCACAGCTCACCTGCGGGTCTTCCAACGGCGGGATGGTGAGCGAGACCGTTTCGGTCGCGGTCTCTGGCACCGTGACACGCGCAGACCAAGTCCTTTTGCCCGGCGCGCTCGCCTCGATCAAATAGCTGCCGGGGTCGACAGGCACCGCGTTGCCCCAATTCCAGGGCTCGACCGCTTGCTGGTTGCGTCGAACGATGAGCTTTGCGTCTTTAGCCCGAACGTCGAGCAACAGCCGGAGCAATCTCGGCTCGAGCGCGTCAGCGCGAGCCTGCGCGACTTGCTCACGCTCGGTTTGACCCACTGCACGCGCGCTGGCCGCAACGCCCAAGAACAGCGCCCGAGCGCTCGCTGTGCGACCGATGTGCTCCCAACAGTCCGCCAGATTGAACTGAGTTCCGAGCCCGACGTTGAGTCGAAGACTCTCTTCGAATTTTCCGCACGCCGGCGCGTAATTGCCTTGGTCGACGAGCTTGCGCGCCTCGGAGAACAGGGCTCGCGCCTTGGCTGCGTCAGCGGGCTTCGGCGGTTCCTCGGCTCGCGATACGCTGGAGCCGAGGAGCAACAGGACACCGCAAGTCGCACCGAGCAACAGACGCGGAGATACAAGCGATCTAGAAGTCATGGGTTGTGGTTCGGGCTCGAGCTCGCGTCCGCAGTCGTCGTTCGAGAACGGGCCGCCTGGAGCCGCAAATCAGTGCTCCGGCCGCCAGTTGCGAGCGCAACATACAGCAGCACGGGCGAGCATTCCAATCGCCGATTCGAACCACCGAGTTGCAGATCGGTGTCGATTGCGAGGCAGAGTGCCATTGTCCCGTCACAACGCCAGGGCGCGCGGCGGATCAGCACGCTTCAGCTGGGCTGGCGAGTACTCACTGCACGTCGACCTTGAAGCTCTTCCAATCGACGCCGCCACGATCGTCGCGCAGCACGACCCAGAGGAACACCGGACCTGGAGTGCTCGGCGCCGTCCACGCGCCATCACTGGTGGTGAGCATGTAGTCCTCCGCCGGTTGGCCCGTATGATCGCTATCGAAGACGCCCGCAGTAGTGAACCAGGACACGCGCATCGCTTCATGGCGGTCGAGCAACATGAAAGTGCCCGGGTCGAAGTACGCGTACGGCTCCGCCCCGCCGCAGCCGACGGGGTTCAGCGCGCAATCCTGCATGCACGAGGTTTGGTCCTCACCAGGGCTGCAGATCCCGTCACCGCACGACGCGGTCACGGGGCAGGACGGCCACGACGCGCGCAGCGTCTGCTTCGAGCCGCTCGGGATGATGAGCGGTGGCGTCACGCCATCGTCTTCGGTGAGCGCGCTGTCAGCGAGCGTAGGAACGGTCACTGCGCTGAGCACCGGGTTCTGATTGGGCTTGGTGCGCGCCGAATACGCCTGCAGCTGCTGGACCGTACCCGACGCGATCCCACAAGTGATGCGCGTCTCGGCGAGCGAATCGAGCTCAGTATCGTCGGCAAAGACATGCAAGATGACGGGTTGGTAGTAACCACCGGTGCCATCCGGATCCGTCGGGCGTCCTGGGGGCTCGCCCGCTTGGGTGATCGGGACGTTCGGACCGAACTGCGAGCAAGCCTGCGCCGGAATGGACCCAGTGGGCATGGTCCCGACACCGAATTGGACGATGTCCATGTCCGTGGTGTCCGTGCCAAAGCACGCGGCGGCCACGTCACTGAGCTCGTTCACGGGCTTTGGCTGGTTGCAGTAAGCGAACGTGACGTTGGGATGAGCAATCGTCCCGTTCTCGTCCGCGATGAGCGCGCTGTAGCTGACGGTGACCCTGGGCAACGCCTCGGCGGGATCGGAGCGCACCGCGAGGACACGCGGACCGGTCACTTCGGAGAAACGATCGGAGAACGTCGGCTCGCACGCAGCGAGCGTGAGCAGCGCCGCAAGGCCCGCCAAGCGAAGCGCGCAGGCTCGCGGGCTCGCCGAGCCAACCCGAGATCCGCCATCGAAACGGGTCACCATTCGAGCCTCCCGCCGAGCACGGGCAACGTGGGAAGGCCAGTGATGTAAGCCTTCTTGGTGAAGTTGTAGTTGTACACGACCTCTTCGGGGTTCTCGCGATCCGTGACGTTCTGCACGTCGAGGTAGAACTCGAGCTTGCCCCACGTGGCCTCGAAACGCTTCGCGATGCGCGCGTCGAGCTGAACGAATGCCGGAATGCGCTCGGAGTTCTGCGGGCCGTAGGTCAGACCTTCGTACAGATCACGTTGCGTGCTGGTAAACGTGCTCGTCACGGGTGTGCGCGGAAAGCCAGTGGCGTATCGGAAGCGCGCACCGAGCTCGAAGCC
Source organism: Polyangiaceae bacterium (assembly GCA_035485095.1). Taxonomy (GTDB): domain Bacteria; phylum Myxococcota_A; class Polyangia; order Polyangiales; family Polyangiaceae; genus PMG-095. The sequence continues at coordinate 8,468 of DATHOI010000255.1, forward strand.
TCGACCGAGATCGTACGAGCCGACTACGGTAGCGACGTGCGTTTGGTCGAAGTCGAACAAGCGCCACGGGAGATCCGGGTGATCTTTACGTTCACTGCGCATCAGCGTGTAACTGATCCAACCAAAAAAATGACTGCTCAGCTCGTGCCGCAACAGGACTTGCAAGCCATAAGCGCGGCCTTGGCCATCCTGCACGAGGGCTTGCGCGAGAAACGGCGTCGTGGACGGATTGCGCGTCACGAGGTTGCCCGAATGAGAGTAAAACACGACCTCTTCGAGCGAAATCTTATCGGTGAACTTGAACGTGTCACCACCGAGCAAGTGGTAACCGTGCTCGACGTTGAGCAACGGGTTGCCGAATACGGAGGACAAATCCGAAGCTTCGGGTGATTGATGATAGTAGCCCCCCGCGGCCTTGAAGCTCAGGCGAGGCACGACCTGAAAGGACGCCGAGAGGCGCGGATCGAGCGCGGTGGTCTCTTGCGTGACACCGAGCGGCGGGTCGTCCACGGAAGTGCCGGGCACGCGTCGGCTGGCACTGTTCAGATAAGGCTCGACGCGCAGCCCCGGCACGATGTGCAAGCGGTCACCGATGAAACTGAAATCGGCTTGTGCGTAGGGCGCCATCGAGATGATGGTCGTGTTCCAATTGTCGGCGTTCTCGAGCGCGCTCGGCGGCTGACCGAAGACCGAGATGTCGCCCTCACGCGCGGGCAGCGTGACCGAGCCGCGACGGCTGAGCGTCGACAAACTTCCTTCGACATCGAACCCCAGCGACAGCACGATGTTCTGCGTAGCTCGCTCGTGGTACGCCGAGCGAAAGCCAAAACTTTGGCTGCGCGTGTCGAGCACCGTGGGCGTACCTCCGTAGGAGTCCTGAACGATCGAGTGATCGATACCGACCCAAGGTGTGATTTGCACGTTCGATCCGTCGGCGAGCACCTTCTTGTAAGTGAGGCCCAAGCGAGTGAACTGCGTCAGCGTGTAGTCGCTCTTGTCCTGCGCCGGGTCGGGATTGGTTAGCGTGCGAGTCAGCGCGTCGCGCGACGTGAGCGCCAGGACATCGATACTCTCATTTTGACCGAGGCTATGGCTGATCTTGACCTGCGCGTCGTAGTAGTCGGGGATCGGAACGAAGTCGTTCACGTCCTTGGACGTGAATAGCGACAAGGTCTTGTCCAGATAGCTCTTCCTGCCGGCGATTGCGATTTGCGTCGAGCTCGACAGCGGCGCCTCGACCATCGCGGCAGAATCGATCGCGTCGGCCGCGACGAAGCCGTGCACACCCGTGGTGCGCAGCGCGCGCGTGTCGATCGTCACCAAGCCACCCAAACCACGGCCGTATTCGGCACCGTAGCCGCCCGGCGCGAGGTTGATCGCGCGCACGAGATCGCCCGCGAACACCGAGCGGATGCCACCGCCGTGATAGAGCAGAGGAATGTGAATGCCGTCCACGTACACGCGCGTGTCTTCCGGCGAAGCGCCCCACACCACGAGCTGCCCCGAGCCGAACGAGGCGCGCGCAACACCGGGCAGGTTCTGCACGACCTTCAGCGTGTCGCCTTGGGTACCCGGCACACGCCGGCCTTCCTCCGCCTTGATTTCGGTCGAGACGACCTCCTTTTGAATCTTCGGCGCGACGACCACGATCTCGAGATCAGCGGCCTGACCTTCTTCTTCCTCTTCTTTGGGCTCGAGCGCGTATTTGACCGAGAGTTTTTTGCCCTTCTCGAGCTCCTCTTCCGTGGTCACAGGCGTCAAATCAGGCCCACTGATGGAGATCACGTGTTTCCCGAGCGGGACCTCCTTGAATTCGAAATGACCGAGCTCGTCAGTCGTGGCATCACCAAAACCGTCGATCGAAACCCTTACTCCGGCGATGGGTTGTTTCGTGAAACGGTTCTTGATGTAGCCGTCGTAGTTGATCACGGGCGTCGGCGGCTCGACGGTGAAGACGAAATCGTACCGGTACGTTATTTTCACCGGCGCGGGTTTGTTGTCGATCTCGGCCGGCTCGAAGGTGAACTTCTTCACGGCTTCGAGCGCCGCCGCGTCGAACGCCGGGCTCGCGCCTTGTTGCACCACCGCGTCGACGACCGAGCCCTTGTCGTCAATCGCGATTTGGAGCACCACGGAGGCCGTCTTGCCTGCCGCTTTTTCCGAGTCCGGATAGGGCGCCTCTTCGAAGTGCACGAGCTTGGGCAATTTAGTCAGCTTCGGCTGATGCCCAGGGGTCTCCGCTGAATTTGCCTGGGCAAACCCCAGGCGCGGAGCGCACAGAGTGGCGAGCACTAGCGCCGCCCCGAGTAGCTTCTTGACCAACTTACTCTCCAAGCACGAAGCGCATCGAGATCACGAACGTAGACTGAACGGGTTTGCCGCAACGAGTCGCTGCGTTGAAGCTCATGCGCTTCGCGGCAGCCATCGCCGATTCGTCCAAACCGTGACCCAAACCAGAAACGATCTTCGTGCTCAGGACAGTGCCGGACGAGTCGATGGTGATCTCGACGCGTACACGGCCCTCGATGCCTGCGGCGCGCGCGTCATCCGTATAAGTAGGTTGGACGAAGCCTTGCGCCTTTGCCTTGACCAGCTCCTCTTGACAGTCGTCTGCGGCGACCGTCGGCCGCTCTGCGGCCGTACCGAACACTTTCTCCTTGTGCACGGCGGGGGGCGCGACCGGTGCGGCGCCGCCTCCCATCGGGATTGCGATACCGCCGCCCGGACCGTTGCCCGAGAGCGAGATACCGAAATCAGGCATCGCCGCGAGCGCTGGGTGCGCGGCCGCCACTGGATCGGGGGGCGGCGCGGCCACCGGCGGCGGGGGCGCGGCCTTCGGCGGCGCGAGCGGATGTCGCAACACTTCCTTGGGAGCTTCGATGGGCTTGGGCGGCTCGGGCGGCTTCGCCTTCTGCTTCTTCTTCGCCGACGACATCATGACAGCAACGCGCTGCGAGCCCGGTTCGGGCTTTTTCATGACGTTCAGACCGCCGAACGCAGCGACGTGGACAGCCACGCTCGCGAGCGCTCCAGCGATATAGCCGGCTTTTGTCCACCTCATGACTTAATTCGCTATCTCGACGTTGATCGCGAATTTGACGATGCCCTCGAGCTTCGCGAGATCGATCACGTGCACGACCATGCCGTGCTGAACTTCTTTGTCGGCGCTGACGATCAAGTTGAGATCCTTGTTCGACGCGATAGCACTTCGAAAGTGATCGACGAGCTCGGCCTCGGTGACGGGCTTCTGGTTGTAGTAGGTCTTGCCGTCTTTGGTCAGCGTGACCGCTGCAACCGAAGAGACCGAGTCAGTCGAGCTCGCCGCCTTGGGCAACTCCACTTTGAGGCTCTGCGATACGATGTATTGCGCAGAGACCATCATGATCACGAGCAGCACCAACATGACGTCCACCATCGGTGTGACGTTGATCCCGGAAATCGGCGCGCGCCGACCACCACCAGAGCTCATTGTTCCAGCCATGGTCAGGTCCTTTCAGGAAAGCTCGGGTTGTTCGGCACCGGCCCCGGCTTCCTCTTCGGACAACTCCGATTCGGTCGTCGGCGGCTCTTCCGAGAGCGCACGGAACTCGCGGATCAACTTGGCGTCGGCCTTGAGCAGCGCGAGCAGTTGCTTGCCGATCAGCGCCACGTTGTTCTCGACTTGGCTGACGCGCTTCTGCGTCAAATTGTAGCCAACGACCGCGGGCAGCGCGACGATCAGACCGACGCCCGTGGCCACCAAGGCTTCGGAGATCGCCACGATGACGTTGCCCATGGCGGCTTGATTGCCGCCGGCGCCGCTGCTGCCGAGCATGTGGAAGGCTTGAATCACGCCGATGACCGTGCCGAACAAACCCAAGAACGGGGCGTTGTTTCCGAGCGTGCCGAGCCAGGTCAGGCCGCGCTCGAGCTCGCCGCGCTTCTTCATCAGCGACGCGTCGAGCGCCTCGGACACCGAGTCCGGTCCGCCGTCTAGCCAAGCCAAGACTGGCAGAATGATCTTCGCCTCGAGTGACTGATTGTTCTGGAGGAGCTGCTCGGCGCCTCGCCGGTCACCGCGCTTGAGCAGATTCAACAAACTGTCCGCGAGCTGATCGACGTTGCCCGAGTTCGAACGAAAGTAGATCCAGCGCTCGAACATGATGCCAATCGAGAACATCGACAGCGCGACCAGCAGGTAAAGCACCCACGAAGCACCCATCAACGCAAATTTTTCGAGACTGGTTATGAGCATGTGCCTGTTCCTTCACAATTGAATTCCGTGACGAAAAGCCCTGTTCCGCCACCGTCCGCGTCGATGTTCAGGAGTCGCCCGACTTTGCGCAGGACCTGCTGCCCATCGACGTACAGAGAAAAGCTGAAGTTAGCTACCGGCGCGCCGCACGCGCTGAACATGTCGACGTTGACCTCGTAGGTACCGGGCTGGGGGTCGTCACTCCAAACCACGTCTTCCATCCGGTAGTCGTCTTGAATGCAGTTTGCATTCGAATCACGGTCGAGGAGGCCCGAGCCGGGCATGAGCTCGCCCGCATCCGGCCCAGCGTCGTAAGTGTAACCAGTGTTGGGGTGCTTCGGCGACTCTTGCTTGCCGCTCGGACTGGTCAAGCGCAGATCGAGATCGGCCGCAGAGTCCCAGGACAGCGAAGCCACGACGTGCCCCGTCGGCAAGAACGAGGCGAGCTCGACTAGCTGCGGGAAGGCCGGACTGAACTGACCCTGCAGATTCGAGGCGGCGAACAGCAGCGAGTATGAGCCCGCCGGGATCGTGCGCGCGAAGTCGATGCTCGTGCCCCAAGTGAGATCGAAGTTTTGCGTCGGATCGGGCACGCTCGTCGGCACGATCCAGTAACCCGTGCCGAGACCCTGCAAGGCCACGGCAACCGAAGGAGAATCCGTACCGGCCAAGCCAGTAATGCCTTTGCCGACCGTACCCGCCGCAAACGACAGATTGTGAATCGAAACGTTGGATACCGGAGCCACCGCCGAGACGGCCGCAGGAAATGCCCCAGCGACGAACTGGCCCATTTTCCCCGAGTTCGAGTCTCTGACGATGATCGGTTGGTCCTGCCCGGAGGACGCGTCCACCGACGTTCCGCAGCCTAGGAAGAGCAGCGGTGAAAGCACACCAAGTGCGACCCGTGCAAAGCCGAACTTCATAGTTCCCCCTGCAAGCGAATGGTCACGATGTTGTTCTTGCGATCGACGGGCACGCCCAGCGTGTTGCGCGCCATCGAGTCTTTGATGATGTCCCACTCGCCCACGAGCCGCGCCCGATCTTGGATCTGTATGCCGATCAAAGGAGCGTAGGTCGTCACCGACTCGGTCAACGGAAGGGTCTGCCCCGAACGCTTTTCCAGCACGTCGGAATCGGGATCGTAAAAGTCATAGCGGAAGCCGGCTATCGGCTCGATAGGCGCAATCGCGGCGAGCCTGAACTCTTGATAGAGCTGCGCATAGTAACCAAATTCGCGCACGTTGTAGCCGGCCGTAACCGGATCCGCGATGAACACGTTGCGGTCCATGTTCGACGCCGCGCTGATCTCGCCGAAGACGTGCGTGCTGCCGAGTGGAGACACGAACTCCACGCCGAGATCCACGCCCACGAGCCAACGGCTAAAGTTTACCGAGGGCGTTCCGGCAGTGCCGGGAATGCCGATCAGCTCGCTCGGTTCGATCAAGCTGTTCTCGACTAAATTGTCGCGCCACTGCACGCTGTTCTTCGTCGGGTCGGTGCCGGGACGAAAGCCTTCGCCGTTCAATAGCGACGCGCCACCGGTAATCAGCGTGTCGTGCGGCAAGTCGATCGCAACGCCGACCCGCCCCACGATGTCCTTGTGGGAATTGGGATCTTGCAACACGAAGCCGGTCTTGTCACCGAGCGGTTGGCCGTTGACCGCGGCCACCGAAAAGCGAAACCAATCGAGTGCGCCCATGATTTCCACGCCGAGGTCTGGCTCGGACGGAAAGAACTCACGCGAAGCATACGAGCGCTCCATGAACGGCCGCACGCGCGGCGACTCGACGACCTCGCGACCAAAGGGATTGTCGAACAGCCCGAGCACCGCGCGCACGATGGGTTTGCGCTGCGCGTCGCGGTAAGCGAGGGAAACCTCTGCATGCTGCAAGCCGATCGCCGGACCGTTCACGGTGTTGGCGTCGAACTCGACCATTGCTCCGCCATATTGCCAGTCATGCTCCAGCTTCAGACGCACGCGCCGGAGCAAGAAACGGTCCTGGTTCATCGGCGCGCCGCCCACGAAGAGCTGATCTTGGGAATCTTGATGGAACTCGTATTGAGATTGGATATAGCCGTGAACTTTGAAAGGATAATCCGCTACTGACTGAGCGGGCCCGGCTGCGGTCTCTGCAGCTTTGGGGGGAGGCTGATTGCCGGGAGCCTGATTGGCAGGAGGTGGAGCTTGCTTCATCGCCTTGAGCTGCCGCTCGAGCTCACCGATGCGTGCGTCTTGCTCGTCGAGATCTGCGCGCTGCATTTCGACCACCTTGGCGAGATCGGCAGGAGATTGAGCAGGAACCGGCGCGCTCGGAGCGGGCGCGGGCTGTTCCGTCGCGGCCGGCGCTGGGGCGGGCGGCGCGGTTTGAGCGGACGCGGTTCGGATGAGCGCTGCCGCTGCAGTCGCGGCTACCGCCGCCGAGAGATGCCTATTCACGAATACTCCGAGTCACTGAATACTGGGTGCGACGCCGGGGTGACGCGAGAATCACGTCACCCCGGCATGGCTCGAACTAGGTTTTCGGAAAGGAAGCAGAAACGAATTACGGCAAAGGAGGCAGCGTCGCCGGCAAGTTGAAGTTTTGCGCCGGTTGGCAGCCGCCAGCGACACAGTGATTCAAGAACTGCGTGTCGTTGGTGGGTGCGCAGTTGTAGCAACCATCCGGACCACTGCAGTCCGCCGCGCCGCCTTCACCGGCCTCGCCCATCGTCGTGGAACCAGCGCTGCCGCCGGCGCCAGTGCCGGCCGCGCTCGACCCACCGGTGCCAGTGCCCGCGGTGCCCGAACCGCCTTTGCCAGCAGTGCTGCTGGTGCCAGCACTAGCGGACGCGCCACCGCTGCTCGTTCCCGCGGTTGGCGTAGCCTGACCGCTGTCGTCGCTGCTGCTGCAACCTTGAGCTGCCGCGAGCGCCAAGACGACCAAGGTGAGTGCTGAGAATCCAAGTTTCTTTGATTTAAGGAGAGACATCACTTCACCTCGCAAAAGCCGTAGTTGCACGCCGGAGCGGTCGACGGGCAATCGGTAGCCGTGGTACACGCCGTGCAGGTCGTCGAGCCCGTTGCTTTGTTATCGAAGTAGCAGCCGCAAGACTGATCCGGCTGAAACGAGCTCATCGGACCGATCTCGGCGTCACGCGACACGTGCATCGCGCAAACTGGCGTCACCGAAGCCTTGACCTCGGCATCGATGATCGCGGTGGTGGGCGTCGCGAGCCCGTCGAGCACCGATTTGGCAGCAGCGCTGGTCGGAACGCCAGCAGTCGCCTTCGCCAAGATGTGGAGCGGTCCCCACACGTCGTAGCGCCCCTCGCGCACGTTGGTCTTGTCGTGAGTGCCGGAAGCCGAATCCGGGTAGAAAGCACACGTCTGACCGTTGGCCTGAAACGCGAGCTTCGAGATCGTGCTCGGGTTGTTGTCTGCGTCACCGGAGACCAAGATACCAATCGACCCGGCAGGACCGCCGCCAATCGCCGTGATGACAGCGCCGGAGCCGCCCTCGTCTTTGCCGATCCACTTCGAGGCATCGACGCCGATGGCCTTACCCAGCATCGCCTGGGTGCCCGACTTGTTGTTGCGGATGAAGAAATTCGTCGAAACCGGTGGCGTCGAGTTGTCGAACTTGGCGATCCACGGGAAATCCGCCGGGATCCCGGTGCCGACGCCGCCGAGGCCCACGGCCACGTAGGCAGCGGCCGCGGTGATCGTGGTCGGCGCCGTGGTGTCGCTCTTCGGCACCACGAAGTTCATCGACTGGATGAAGAAGTTGTCGAAGTCTTGAACTGACGCTGTGGTGAGCGCAGCGGCGGTGACGCCGGGACAGGTGGTTGCGAAAACGTCCGAGACGCCGAGGTCAGCAATTTGCGTGCTGCTGGTCAACGTGCAGGCCGCGCCCGCGGCACCGGTCGTTGCGTTGTAGTAAGTGAAGCTACCGGGCGTGAGCGCGGTGCCCGTGATCGCGGCAACACCGGTG
>DATHOI010000256.1:0-22988 GCA_035485095.1 Polyangiaceae bacterium
AGCTACTTCCCGTTCGTCGAGCCGGGTGCCGAGGCTGACGTGGGTTGCGTGTTCTGTCGCCCCGACGATGGTTCGCGCGACACCTGTCGCGTCTGCAAGAGCACCGGTTGGCTCGAGATCCTCGGCTGCGGCATGATTCACCCGGACGTGCTCAGCCACTGCGGCATCGACCCCGAAAAGTACACCGGTTTTGCCTTCGGAATGGGCGTCGAGCGCGTGTTGATGCTCCGCTACAACATCCCGGACATCCGCCTGTTGTTCGAAAACGATCCGCGCTTCATCGCTCAGTTTTGAAGCTCGCCGGGCCTTGGCGTTAACGACTGTCGGCTGCGCGTGGAGCGACGGTCGACGCGTCACGAAGCGTGCGCGCGAAACGGTCAGCGAAGCGCCGGCAGAAATAAAACGACACAGCCACCCCGCCTGCTTGCACGCGGCTCGTGCAACTAACTCTGTCTGCGGGTCAGAGGTTCCCAAATAAATCCTCCCTCTGCGATTCCGCCGTCGGCACAGCACCACTTCTGCGGGTGAGACGCCGCGTGTCCCTTTCATAGACGCAGCGCACAACCTGATCGGTCTGCGCTAGCCACGACATTCTGATCGGTGTGCAGAGCGCGATCGCCAACTTGTGTGCCGCCTGGCTCACATCGCAAATCTTGCGGGGAGCGCGCGCAGTACGTCAGACCCACATCAGCCCCCGCGTTTATCGGGAGTGAGCCTTGACGCAACGGGTTCCGAGCCTGACATCAAGAAGAACGATTTTCACACGCAGATCTAACGCTGAGGAACAACTCAGCCGTAGACTTTGTCTAACGAGTGCGGCGCCCTGTCGTCGCCAATTGCCTCAGTCAAGGCGCTTTCTGCGAAATCTTGAAAATCGGCCCGCTGACCAATGAAAGCAGCGAATCTGTTTCGGCAGATTGAACGTACTGTAAATAGAAGAGTTTTTTTGAGCCAGGTTCCTATGACATCGCGAGCCCCCCAGACCAAGACCGCCGACCCGACCCGGGTAGCAAAAAAACTGAGCGCCTCAGCGCCTCTTGGTAGGGCAGCGGCTTCGGCGACCGTCAAACCTCCGGCACGCAACTTGCTGAAAAGTTCGCCCATGAGCGCGTTTAGATCGAATCCGCGCCGCCCGGCGCCGCCCGCGGAAGAATCTTCCGGCCCGGTCTCCTCTCCTGCTCCGAGCTCCACCCTTTCACCCCGCAAGGCAGCCATGTCCAACAAGACCGCCCCCGCGAAAGACACCACTGAGGAATACCGCGAAGACTCCGTGGAGACCACGGCGGTTCGCCGGTCGCCAAAGGGTGTCGGCGATTCGCCAAGCGGGTCCGAGGACGGACCGGAAGAACCGGCCGATCTGAGCGCCGACGCAGGTGGTTTTGCATCTGAGCCGCCCGCGGCCGGCGTGATCGACGGCTCGAGCGACTCGATGCTCTCTCGCTACTTCCGCGAGATGGCGACGCACCAAGTGATGGGCCCCGACGAAGAGCTCCAGGCGGCGCAAGCCGTGGAGAACGCCGAGATCGATCACTGGGCAGCGCTGCTGGCCTACGTGCCGGCTGCCGAGCACGTGCTCGAACAGCTCGAGCGCGACGTCGGCTCGATGAACCCCGAGGAGCGACCCGAGCTCAGTCAGGTCGCCGAGCTGCGGAGGCTCACCAAGGTCTACAGAAAGCAGCGCTCGAAGCTGCACGCCGATCAACTCCGTCAGTGGACAGAGCTGACCGAGACGCTCGCACGCGACATTCGTTTGCCGGACTCGGACCGCATCTGGATGTCCAATGCGAACCGCGCCGCACGCGACGTCGTCAATGACGCACCGGAAGAAGATCCGGAGCGCGTGGTGGTGCCCGACACGCAAGCCTATCGCCGCTACGTGGAGCGCGTGAAGCAGACCGACACTACGCAGCGCCACGCGAAGAACCGCTTCGTGAAGGCGAACCTGCGGCTCGTCGTGAGCATCGCGCGCCGGTACAACCGTGGACGACTGCCACTGATCGACTTGATCCAAGAAGGCAATATTGGCTTGATGAAAGCCGTAGAGCGCTTCGACCACGCTCGTGGCTACCGTTTCTCGACCTACGCTTCGTGGTGGATCCGGCACGCGATCAGCCGCGCCTTGGCCGACAAAGGCCGCGCCGTTCGCATCCCGGTGCACATGCTCGACACGTACAACCGCGTCGCGCGAGCCACTCAAACCATCATCGCACGCACGGGCCGCGAGCCCTCAGTCGAGGAGCTCGAGAAGGAGACCGGTGTTCCGCGCGACAAGCTCGACAAAGTGCGAGACCTGTACGCTGACACCCCGTTCTCGCTCGACCGCCCCGTGGGTGACGAGGACGGTCGTCGCTTCATCGACTTCTTGGTGGAGGAGAACTCGCTCTCGCCCTACGAGAGCCTCGCGAACCAAAAATGGGCTGAGGAAGTCAAACGCTTGCTCGACACCCTCACGCCCATCGAGTCACGCATCATTCGCTGGCGCTTCGGCCTCGACAACGAGGACGAGCTCACGCTGAAGGAGATCGGCGACAAGTACAACCTGTCGCGCGAACGCATCCGTCAGTTGCAAGAGCAAGCCATCGGCAAGATTCGCCGGCAGATGCGCGACTTCTGAGACACCGGTCGGAGGCGCGCGCGTGACGCGATGCGCCTTTCCGACTGAACCAGACAGCCGCGCCACACGCGGCCGCTGGGAAAATATTGACCCGGGCGGACTGGCGCTGCCCAAGAACCGACCCCCGACGCTCCTCGAGCCTCGGGGGTTTTGCTTTTTAGCGCCTCAAATTCGCCTCAGTGAAGCTGCTGACGCGAGGCGCAGCGCAGCGCAGCAACAAGGCAAAATATATAATGATTTCATTGGCATATGCTATTGACGCAGGTGCGAAATGAGCTTCTCATTTACATTTCTGGGGGCGGAGAGCATAAGCGCGCACGCGCAAGCGGAGATAGCTCCGAAGGCGCCGCCGGACCCGTTCGCTCAATAGCGGCACCACGGGCAAAAACCCAAAGTGGCCGTCACGAAGCGCCACGGGTGACGGGATCCGTCCGAACCAGTTTCGGCTCGCCAATGCTCCCTCCCTCCCCACGAATTCGCGCGGCTCTCGGCGAAGCGCCCGCGACCACCCTCGGTTTTTGGTGATGAATCTGTTCGTATTCCCGCGCTGGGCCAACAAGACACGACAGATCGCCGGGGTAGTGCTGTCAGTCGCACCCATCTACTTGATCGGGCTCGTCTGGTATGGCGCTTCTCCGAAGACCACGGATGTCGGCTACATGCCCGAACAGCCGGTCCCGTATAGCCATGCGCTCCACGCAGGCACCCTCGGGCTCGACTGTCGGTACTGCCACAACACGGTGGAGGACAGCTCCCACGCTGCCATCCCCCCGGCGCAGACGTGCATGAACTGCCACAGCAAGGTTTGGACGACGAGCCCGAAGCTCGCGCCAATTCGTGAGAGCTACCAGACCGGCAAAGCCGTCGAATGGGTCAAGGTCCACGACCTACCGGACTACGCCTACTTCAATCACAGCGCGCACGTGACCCGCGGCATCGGCTGCGTGAGTTGCCACGGGCGCGTCGATCAGATGGAGCAGGTCTATCAGCACGAACCGCTCAGCATGGGCTGGTGCTTGGACTGCCACCGCAACCCGGAAAAGAACCTTCGCCCGGTCGAGGAAGTCACGAATATGACTTGGAAACCACCGGGCGACCCGGTCGAGTTCGGCAAAGAGTTCCGCGCAAAGAACCACATCAATCCCCCCACCGACTGTTCGACATGTCATCGATAGACGATAAGGCGAAAAAGCGGCTCAGCGTTCTCTCCAACACCGCCGCCCCCTCGGTCTCGAGCACGGGCGACACGGCACGGCCGACGTATTGGAAGAGCCTGGCGGAGCTCGAACAGAGCCCGGAGTTCCGAGAGTTCGCCGCCCGCGAGTTTTCGGCACCGCTCGAGCACGAGCCGCCGGACTCGCCGGGGCGTCGTCGCTTCATGCAGATCATGGGCGCGTCGCTGTCGCTGGCAGGGCTGGATGCGTGCCGTTGGCGCGAAGACCACCTCTTGCCACTCTCACGCCGCCCCGAAGGAACGATCCCAGGGTCGAGCCGCTACTTTGCCACGGCGATGGAGCTCAACGGCAGCGCCGTGGGTCTGTACGCTTCGAGCTACGACGGACGACCGATCAAAATCGAGGGCAATCCGGCGCACCCCGACAGTTTGGGTGCGGCTTCGGCTTATCACCAAGCGACGGTGCTTGGTCTGTACGATCCCGACCGCAGCGACAGCGTGATCAGCCGCTCCGGCGGCGCACGCAAGGCGAGCTCTTGGGACGAGTTCGGCAAGGCGTCGAGCGAGCTCTTGAGCGCCCTCCGCAGCAACGGCGGCGCTGGCCTGCGCATCCTGTCCGAACGCAGCTCGTCGCCCACCTTGGCCGACGAGAAGCGCAAATTGCTAGCCGCGTTCCCGCAAGCGAAATGGGTCACCTTCGAGCCAATCGCGTATGACGGACCACGCGCGGGCAGCGTGCTCGCATTCGGCAAGGCATACCGCACACACTACGCGTTCGAAGCCGCGCAGGTCGTCGTCACGCTCGACGCGGACGTCGTGCATCCGACGTTTCCGGCGGGGCTTGCCAACGCGCGCGGTCTGACCAAAGGCCGCGTACCCGACGCGGGCGAAATGAATCGCGTGTACGCGATCGAATCGGGCGTCACGCTCACTGGCGGCGTCGCCGATCATCGCTTGGCGCTCCGTTCCAGCGCGATCAAGGCGGTCGCCGCCTTCCTCGACGCCGAGATCAGCGCCAAAGCCAACCCCTTGCCCGAGCTCGGCGCGGCACAAGCCAAGCCCGCCGCAGAATTTCTCAAGGACGCGAAGGTCGCGAAATTCCTGGATGCCGTGACAGCCGATCTGCTCGCGCACGTCGGGCGCTCGGTGGTCATCGCTGGCCAGCACCAACCGGCCGTGGTGCACGCGCTCGTGCATCGCCTGAATGCGCTCCTCGGCAACGTCGGCCGCACCGTGTTCTACACGGACGACGCGAGCGCAGAAGCCGAAAGCGACGTAGCTTCGCTCAAGGCGCTGACCGACGAATTGAACGGCGGCAAGGTCGACACCCTAGTCATCTTGGGCGGCAACCCGGTGTTCACCGCGCCGGCGGATTTGGCTTTTGGCGACGCGCTCGCAAAAGCCAAGAACAGCATCCACTTGAGCCTGTACGAGGACGAAACCTCGGAACGCTCGAGCTGGCACTTGCCCGCGGCGCACTACCTCGAGAGTTGGGGTGACGCCTTGTCGTGGAACGGCACGCTGAGCATCGTGCAGCCGCTGATTGCGCCGCTCCACGGCGGCAAGAGCGCGCTGGAAATCGTGGCTCAGCTCGCGGGCAACGCAATGCCCGACGCGCTCGCTTTGGTGCGCGCTCGTCACCCCGAGCTCAGCGCCGAGCACGTTTGGCGCGGCGCGCTCTCGAACGGCGTCATCGACGGCTCAGCGGCTCCGCACGTCGAGCCGAAAGTGACGGCCCTCGCCAAAGTCGCGCTGAACGAGGCCGAGCTCGCTGGCCTCGGTGGTGGCAACGGCAAGCTCGAGCTCGTGTTCACGATTGACCCGAAGATCGTCGACGGGCGCTACGCGAACAATGCCTGGTTGCAGGAGTTACCGGAGTCTCTGACCAAGCTCACTTGGGACAACGCGGTCTTCATCAGCCCGCGGACGGCCAAGGAGCTCGGCGTGAACGACGCTGACTCGGTCACGCTTTCCGTGGGCAGCCACCAAGTCACGCTGCTCGCGCTGATCGCGCCGGGTCACGCGGACGGCTCGCTGCGCATCACGCTCGGCCATGGGCGCACGTCGGCGGGTCACGTCGGCGGGCTGGTGTCCGAGAACATCGACCCGGTGGGCGGCAACGCCTACGCCGTGCGCACGGTCGATGGCTACGACATCGTGACTGGCGTCAGCATCGCGAGCCACGGCACCGTGCCGTACCGTGTGCCGAGTACGCAGGACATCTACACGGTCGGTGACATCGGCCAAGCCGGCACGCAGGAGCGCCTTCCGGAGCTGGTCCGCGAAGGCACGCTCGAAGAGCTCAAGAAAAACCCCGCGTTCGTCGAGGAGACCGTCGAGCACAATCCACTGCTCAGCCTGTGGGTGCCGCCGGTTTCGTATGACGGGCACAAGTGGGGCATGAGCATCGACCTCAACAAGTGCATCGGCTGCTCCGCTTGTGTGACGGCGTGCCAGGCCGAAAACAACGTCTCTGTCGTGGGCAAAGAGAACGTGGCAAAGGGCCGCGAGATGCTCTGGCTGCGCGTCGACCGCTACTACAAGGGTGAGCCGGAAGACGCGGAAGTGTCGTTCCAGCCCGTCCCGTGCCAGCAGTGCGAGAACGCGCCTTGCGAGCAGGTTTGCCCGGTCGGGGCCACCATGCACTCGCATGAGGGGCTGAACGACATGGTCTACAACCGCTGCATCGGCACGCGGTATTGCTCGAACAACTGCCCGTACAAAGTTCGGCACTTCAATTACTTCAACTACAACTTGGACACGATCGGCATCACTCCTTACACGCCAACCGATGATCCGAAGGCCAAGGTCAAAGCCATGGTCTTCAATCCGGAAGTAACGGTGCGCTCGCGCGGCGTGATGGAGAAGTGCACGTTCTGCGTGCAGCGCATCCAAAACGTCAAGATCAAGGCGAAGAACGTCAAGCGCACGATCGAAGACGGCGAGATCAAGACCGCCTGCCAGCAAACGTGCCCGACGGACGCCATCGTGTTCGGCGATCTGAACGACGGCAAATCGCGTGTCGCGGGGCTGCAACGGTTGCCGCGCTCCTACGCGCTCCTCGGTGAGCTCAACAACAAGCCGCGCGTGCAGTACCTAGCGCGTATCAAGAACCCGAATCCTGCACTCTCCCCCGAGAACGCGCAGGCCCCGAAGACGGAGCAGGGCTGATCCATGGCCATTAGCGACGTAAACCCGTTCGAAGCGCCGCCAGTCGGCGACAACATGTTCGCGCGCATCACGGACAACGTGACGCGCATCGCGGAGACCCCGCAGCCGCCGCGAGCCTGGTACATCGCCTTCGGTGTGGCGCAACTCCTGCTGCTGATGTTCCTCAGCAGCTTGGGTTACGTGATCTGGAACGGCATCGGCGCCTGGGGCAACATGATGCCGGTCGCCTGGGGCTTCCCGATCGTCAACTTCGTGTTTTGGATCGGTATCGGTCACGCCGGTACGCTGATCAGCGCCATCTTGTTCCTGTTCCGTCAGAACTGGCGCACGGCCATCAATCGCTTCGCAGAAGCGATGACGATCTTCGCCGTCGTGTGCGCCGGAATCTTCCCGGGCATGCACATCGGTCGCCCGTGGCTGCCCTACTACATGTTCCCCATCCCGAATCAGATGGACATGTGGCCGCAGTTCCGAAGCCCGCTGGAATGGGACGTGTTCGCCGTCAGCACGTACGCGACGGTCTCGATCCTGTTCTGGTACATGGGCATGATCCCGGATTTCGCGACCTTTCGTGACCGCGCCACGACTACCGTGCGCCGCGTCGCGTACGGCATCGTGGCCATGGGTTGGCGCGGTTCGTCGCGCCAGTGGCACGTGTACGAGCGCGCATACTTGATCTTGGCAGCCCTCGCGACGCCGCTAGTGCTCAGCGTGCACTCGGTCGTTTCTTTCGACTTCGCGACGGCGCAGCTCCCGGGCTGGCACACCACGATCTTCCCGCCCTATTTCGTCGCGGGCGCCATCTTCGGCGGCTTCGCGATGGTGGTGACGCTCGCGGTTCCAGCGCGCCAGTTCTTCGGCTTGAAGCGCATCATCACCATTCGTCACCTCGAGCTGATGAACAAGGTGATCATGGCGACCGGCCTGCTGGTTGGGTACGCGTACGGCATGGAGTTCTTCGTCGCTTACTACAGCGGCAATAAGTACGAGGTCTTCACGTTCGTGAACCGCGCGTTCGGCCCTTATGGCTGGGCGTATTGGACGATGATCAGCTGCAACGTGCTGCTGCCGCAGTTGCACTGGTTCCCGAAGTTCCGCACTAACCCGTGGTGCACGCTGGCCATCGGCTTGGTGGTCAACGTGGGCATGTGGTTCGAGCGCTTCGTGATCATCTGCACCTCCCTGAGCCGAGATTTCTTGCCCTCGAGCTGGGGTTACTTCATCCCGACGCCCGTCGATCTCGCGACCCTCGGCGGCAGCTTCGGTCTGTTTTTCACCTTGTTCCTCCTGTTCTGCCGGTACCTCCCGATGGTGGCGATGGCCGAAGTCAAAGCATTCAGCCCACTCGGGCGGGCCCACGGCGACCACCACTGAGAACGACCATGAGCGACGAGCACAAGAAATCTCCTGCCAAGCCCAGCGAAGCGCCACTCCACGGATTGCTCGCGGAGTACGACACGCCACCGCAGCTCGTGCAGGCCGCGAAAAAGATTCGCGACGCGGGCTTCACCAAGTGGGACACCTACTCGCCCTTCGCGGTGCACGGCATCGACGATGCAATGGGCATCAAGATGACGGTGCTGCCGTGGTTCGTGCTGTGCGCAGGCCTCACCGGCCTGGCCACCGCCATCACCTTGCAGTGGTGGACCAACGCGGTGGACTACCCCTGGATCATCAGCGGCAAGCCGATGTGGAGCATCCCAGCGAACGTGCCGATCATGTTCGAGCTCACGGTGTTGCTCAGTGCGATCACGACGCTGGTCGGCATGTTGCTCTTGAACAACCTGCCGTTGCCCTCGCACCCGCTGGATCAGGTGCGCCGCTTCGCGCGGGTGACCGACGACAAATTCTTCCTGATGATTCAGGCCAGCGACCCGAAGTTCGACGATGTCGAGACGCGTGAGCTGCTGGAAGCGACGCACCCAGTTGCGATCGAAGCGGTGAACGAAGACCACACCACCGACGACAAGCTGCCGAGCGGCCTCGTATACGCCCTGATCATCGTCGCCGTCGCGTCGATCGTGCCGTTCGCGTTGGCGGCGAAGGCTCGCTACACCAAGAGCTCGAGCACGCGCATTCACATCATTCAGGACATGGATTCGCAGCCGAAATACAAGGCTCAGCGCGAGAATCCGTTCTTCGCCGACAACCGTGCGACGCGCCCTGCCATCGACGGCACCGTCGCCGTGGGCGATGCGCGCGACGACGATCACTTCTACAAAGGCAAAGTCGGGAACGACTGGGCGCGCACCTTCCCCACGGAAATCGCGCTCGACGAAGCGACGATGGACCGCGGGCGGCAGCGCTTCGGCATCTACTGCACGCCCTGCCACGGCCAAGTCGGACAAGGTGACGGCATGGTGGCCAAGCGCGCCGATCAACTCGCGCAGGGCACCTGGGTGCCGCCGAGCAACATCACTCAGGAAAATCTGCGGCAGATGCCGGTGGGCGAGCTGTTCAACAGCATTACCAACGGTGTCCGCAACATGCCGGCCTACGGCCCTCAGATCAAAACCGAAGATCGCTGGGCGATCATCATGTACGTGCGCGCGCTGCAGCGTAGCCGCAGCGGAAGTCTGAACGATCTCCCGCCGGACGCGCGAGCAAGCCTCAAGTGAGCCGCAAAGGACCCTAACAGATATGGCAAAGGGCAAAAAAGGCAGTACTGGCGGCGACGGAGCCTCCGGCGACAACGTCCGTTTGGCCGAAGTCGGGCAATCGTTATTCGTCAAAGCCGTCGCCGTGGGCGTCATCGCGCTAGGCATCAGCCTGTTTCTCGGTTCGACCGAAAACGACGGCTGGACTCGCTGGTCGCATTCCTACCTGGTCGCGTTCGTCTGGGTCATGACCATCGGCGCTGGCGCTCTGTGGTGGATCACCATCCAGAACATCGTCAACTCTCACTGGAGCACGGTGATTCGCCGCGTTGGTGAGCTGATCGCGACCAATGCGCCGGTGCTCGCGCTCTTGTCGCTGCCCGTCGTGTTGCCGCTGATCCTGGGTAAGCCGATCATGTACCGCTGGGCGGACAGCTCGCTCATGACGGGCGACCTGGCACACAAGCTCGGTTACCTGAACACGAAGTTCTTCTCGATTCGCTTCGTCTTCTACTTCGGGTACTGGACCTGGCTCAGCTACTACTTCCTGAACAAGAGTCTCGGTCAGGACAAAGAGAGCAAGGAAGCCGCGGCGAAGACCGTGGTCACGATGCGTCGCTTGGCTGGCCCAGCGATGATCGTATTCGCGCTCACGATTACGTTCTGCGCCATCGACCTGATCATGACGCTCGAGCCGCAGTGGTTCAGCACGATGTTCGGCGTCTACTATTTTGCCAGCTGCGTGCTCGCGATCAACTCGTCGCTCGCGCTCTCGCTGATGTGGCTACAGAGCAAAGGCCGCCTGTCGTCGAGCGTGACCGTCCACCACTTCCACGATCTCGGGAAGATGGTCTTCGCCTTCACGATCTTCTGGGCGTACGTCGGCTTCTCGCAGTTCATGCTGCAGTGGTACGCGAACATCCCGGAAGAGACGCTGTGGTGGAAAGAACGCTTCGCGAACGGCTGGGGCACGCTGTCCTGGGTGCTGCTCTTCGGGCACTTCGTGATCCCGTTCTTCGGCCTACTCTCACGCTGGGTGAAGCGCAGCCGAAAGGCGCTTGCCTTCTGGTGCATCTGGCAGCTCGTCATGATCTACCTCGACATGTACTGGCTCGTGATGCCCACGCTGGGCACCAGTGACGTGCCCTTCAAGCTGGTCGACCTCGCGTGCTGGGTGGGCGTACTTGCCCTGTTCATCGCGGGCATCGCCTACCGAGCGAAGAACCTCGATCTATTGGCGAAGAACGACCCGCGCCTGCCCGACTCGCTGGCCTTCGAGAATATCTAGGAGAATCGGATGTCCACCGACGCACACAGCGTAGATACAGACACCGAAGTCGAGGCTACCCAGCCCGACAAGATCAACACCGGCGCGCTCGGCACCCTGGTAGTCGTGGGTTTGCTGGCGATGATCTCGATCACCGCAGCCGTGACCGCGCTCGTACGGCACGACATCGACGAAGAACAGTCCGAGAAGGACGCGGACGCCAATCAAGTCGTGATTGCGCTCAAAAATCAGCAACGCGGCGTGCTCAACGGCCCCGCGGGCTACGTGGATCGCACAAAGGGGATCGTTTCTCTACCGATCGACATTGCCAAGCAGCTCGTCGTAAGCGAGCTCCAGCGCGATCCGAACAGCGCCACCCCACCGGCTCCGCCGGCCGCAGCGAGCGCTGCCAGCGCGGCGGCTCCGGCCGATGCAGCGGCTGCGCCGGCCACGGATGGCAAAAAGCCTGAAGAAACGGGCAAGTCCGAGAACGACCAAAAAGGCGCCGGCGCGAAACCTGAAACGGGCAAAGAGCACGCCACAATGGCGCCCGCCAAGCCGGCGCAGCCGAGCTCGCCTCCGCTGACTCCCACGGCAGCCTCTCCCGGAGCAAAAGCCCCCGGTCCGCTCAAGAACTGATCGAAAGAGAATGTTCGGTAAGCCCTCCACCTCGATTCTGACGGCGCTGATCGCCGCGCTGCTGCTGGCTACGCCCGCGGCGCGCGCCGATCTCGTGCCGGAGTCAGAGCAGGTGCAGCACACCGACGCCACGCCGCGCCGTCTACGCGGTGTCGACGTAAAGGAGCACCTGGCGGCCCCGGTGCCGATGGACCTGGGCTTCAGCGATGAGAACGGCAAACCCGTCACCCTGAAGGATTACTTCGACGGCAACGTGCCAGTGATCCTGACCATGAACTACTCGAACTGCCCGATGCTGTGCAGTTTGCAGCTCACCGCGCTGGTCGAGGGCCTGAAGAAGGTCGATTGGACTGCGGGCAAAGAGTTCCGCATGGTCACCGTCAGTTACGACCCGACCGAGACCGAGCAGCTCGCGCAACGCACGAAAGCCCGTTACTTGGCGCAATACGCGCGGCCCGGTTCGGAGAACGGCTGGCACTTTCTGCACGGCTCCGAGAACAACGTGCGCGCGCTCGCGAGCGCGCTCGGCATTTCCTACTCCTACAACGAGGCCCGCAAGGAGTACGCGCATCCGGCGACCGTGGTGTTCGCCACACCATCGGGCAAGATCGACCGCTATCTGTACGGCCTCGACTACCCGGAAAAGACCCTGCGGCTATCGCTCGTCGAGTCGTCCGAGGGCAAGATCGGCACGACAGTCGATCAACTGATTCTGTTTTGTTTTCACTACGACGCCAATGAAGGGCGCTACGCACCCATCGCGAGCAACATCATGCGCGCGGGCGGGGGTGTGACGGTGTTCCTATTGGCCGGTTTTTTGACGGTTCTTTGGAGGCGCGACAAGAAGCGCGAGAGCGAGAGCAAAGAGCAATGACCCTGAGCCTGTCGACATCCCTCGCGAGCGTGCTGTTCGCCGATCCGAAGCTGCCCACGCTGCCGCCCTCACCCTACTTTTGGATGCCGGCGAGCGCGTCCATCACGACGGGCAACACCGACACGCTGTTTACGGCCATGTTGTGGATGTCGCTCTTCTTCGCGGTCGCGATTTTCTACGCCATGGCGCGGTTCTGCTTGAAATACCGGGCCAAATCGCGCGCCGCCAACGAAATTGCGCAAAAGACCAGCGAGCACAACACGGTGCTCGAGCTCACTTGGTCGGTGATCCCGTTCCTGATTCTGGTCCCGCTCTTCGTCGGCGGCTTCAAGGGCTATGTGAACCTCCGCACGCCGCCCAAAGGCGCCATGGAGATCCGCGCCACGGGTCAGAAGTGGAAGTGGCTCTTCACGTACCCAGGCCTCGGGACACCGGATGACGCGCTGCACGTGCCCGTGAACACGCCCGTGCGCATGGTGATCAACTCGGTGGACGTGATCCACTCGCTGTTCATCCCGAATTTCCGCACCAAGATGGACGCCGTACCCGGCCGCTACACGGACCTCTGGTTCAAGGCCACGGAGGTCGGTGAATTTCCGATCTTCTGCGCCGAGTATTGCGGCACCTCGCACTCCGACATGCTGAGTCACGTCGTCGTCCACCCGCCGGGTGGCTATGAACAGTGGCTGGCGAACACGATCGCCGCCGCTGACAGCCTGACCGGCAAGGACCGCGGCGCCATGTTGTACGAGAAGCAAGGCTGCTCGACCTGCCACACCATCGACGGCTCGCCCAAGGTCGGCCCGTCTTGGAAGGGCATCTGGGGCAAGATGGAGTCGATGACCACGGGCGGCCCGGTCAAGGTCGACGAGAACTATCTGCGCGAATCCATGATGGACCCGCAGGCTAAAATCGTCATGGGGTTCTCTCCGGCGATGCCGACCTACCAGGGCAAACTGAGCGACCGAGACATCGATGGGCTCATCGAGTTCATCAAGAGTTTGAAATAAAAGGAACGAACCATGGCATCACCCAGCGCAACGGCAGACGTAGTCGCGCCGCGTTCCAGCAGCTCCGATAACTACCTGACCCATGACAAGGGCATCTTGTCTTGGATCTTCACGCTCGATCACAAGCGCATCGGGGTCATGTACCTGTGCTCCGTGCTGACGGCGTTCGCGCTCGGCGGCTTCTTCGCTTTGATGGTGCGGACGGAGCTTCTGACTCCCGGGCGCACCATCATGGATCACGACACCTACAACCAGATGTTCACGCTGCACGGCGCGATCATGGTGTTCTTGGTGATCATCCCGGGTATCCCGGCGGCGCTCGGCAACATCATCATGCCGTTGCAGCTCGGCGCCAAAGACGTCGCGTTCCCTCGCTTGAACCTGGCCAGCTACCACCTCTGGGTAGTCGGCGCGATATTCATGCTGAGCTCGCTCGTGATCAACGCCGTTGACACGGGTTGGACGTTTTACACCCCGTACAGCTTGACCACGACGACCGCGGTCGTGCCCGCCGCGTTCGGCGCGTTCATCCTCGGCTTCAGCTCGATCTTCACGGGCTTGAACTTCATCGTCACCGTCCACAAGCTGCGCCCGCCAGGCATGAACTGGTTTCGGCTGCCGCTGTTCGTTTGGTCTCTGTATGCGACGGCGCTGATTCAGGTGCTCGCCACGCCGGTCATCGGCATCACGCTGCTCATGATGATCGTGGAGCGCACGCTACACATCGGCATCTTCGATCCGGCGTTGGGCGGCGATCCGGTGCTCTTCCAGCACTTCTTCTGGTTTTACTCGCACCCGGCCGTGTACATCATGATTGTGCCGGCTTTCGGCGTGATCGGCGACATCATCCCGGTGTTCTCGCGCAAGCGGATGTTCGGCTACAAGTTCATCGCCGTCAGCAGCCTGGCGATCGCGTTCCTCGGCTTCTTGGTCTGGGGCCATCACTTGTTCGTCAGCGGCCAGTCGGTACTGGCGGGCACCATCTTCAGCGCGATCACCTTTTTGATCGCGATCCCAACGGCCATCAAAGTCTTCAATTGGATCACGACCATGTACAAAGGTGTGATTCACCTGGACACGCCGATGCTGTACGCACTGGCGTTTCTGTGGGTGTTCACCATCGGCGGCCTGACCGGCGTGTTCTTGGCGGTGATGAGCGTCGACGTGCACCTCACCGACACGTACTTCGTGATCGCTCACTTTCACTACGTGATGATGGGCGGCGCGATCACCGCGTTCATGGGCGGTTTGCACTACTGGTGGCCCAAGGCGTTCGGCCGGATGTACAACGAGAAGCTCGGCCGCATCGCGGCGAGCCTGGTGTTCTTGGGCTTGAACACGACCTTCTTCCCGCAGTTCATCCTGGGTAGCCGCGGCATGCCGCGCCGTTACTACAACTATCTGCCGGAGTTCCAGCCACTCCACGTGCTCTCGACGTTGGGCGCATACACGCTCGGCATCGGCTTTTTGCTGACCGCCTTCTACCTGGTGAGAAGCCTCAAGAACGGCCGAATCGCGCCGGCCAACCCGTGGGGTGGCGTCACGCTCGAGTGGCAGTGCTCGTCCCCGCCGCCCTACTACAACTTTCACAAGCCCCCGGCCGTGACGGCGGGTCCGTACGACGGTTACGAGAACCTGATGTACGACGAGAAAATCGGCGGCTACATCCCTCGCAACGCCAAGTCCGGCTGAGCCGAATTTCGCTCCACTTTGAACTCTGCGACACTGAGCATCGGACGACCCAATGAGTGAAAGCACTTCGCAATCCGTGACCGAGCCAAAGAAGGGCGGCCACGGCGCGCCCGCGGCAGCACACGCCGCCGATGACGGCCACGGCGGGCATGGCCACGAGCACGCACATGAGGGCGGCGCGCACCTCGCGCACCACTTCGACACTTATCAGCAGCAGTTCGACGCCGGAAAGCTCGGCATCTGGCTGTTCCTGCTCACTGAAGTGCTGTTCTTCTCCGGGCTATTTTGCGCGTACACCATCTACCGCGGCATGCACCCCGAGGTGTTCGTCTACGCGCACTACTTCCTGAACACGAAGATGGGCGCGCTCAACACGTGCGTGCTCCTGATCAGCAGCCTCACGGCGGCGTGGGCCGTGCGCAACGCGCAGCTCGCGCAGCGCGGGTTCTTGATCCTGAACATCGTCATCACCATTGCCTGTGCCTGCACCTTCATGGTGGTGAAGTACTTCGAGTACGCGCACAAATTCCACGACGGCCTCTTGCCCGGCCCGCGCTTCCATCCGACCGAGCAGGTGTGGGAGCTCGACTCGTTCAAGGCCAAGCATCCGGAAGCCGCCGAGTACGCCGAGCACTTGGCAAAGGTCGATGAAGAGCGCGCCAAGCAGAAGGTGCCCGCCGCGGGAGCGATCGCGCTCAACACGCCGGTAACGGGCGTCTACGAGCACCCGACGGAGGAGCAAATCGAGCCCTTACTGAAGGCCGGCTTGATCGGGCCGCGCGCGGCAGATCCGACGCAAATCGGGCCGCCGCGCAACGCACACGTCTTCTTCAGCATCTACTTTTTCATGACGGGGCTGCACGGTATCCACGTCATCGGCGGCATCATCGTCTGGCTGTGGTTGCTCAAGCGCGCGGTCAAAAATGAATTCGGACCCAAGTATTTCGGGCCCATCGACTACGCCGCGCTGTACTGGCATTTGGTCGATCTAGTCTGGATCTACCTCTTCCCCCTGCTCTACCTGATCCACTGATCGCGGGATGGCTGACATGGCAAACGAAGACAAGCCCGACACAGAAGCTTCGGCCGAGCCGAAGGAACCGAAGGTCCTAGACACGGCTTCGGAAGAGCAGCCAGCTGCCAAGCACGACGCAGCCCACGAAGACAAGGCGGAGGCCGCGGTCGCGGCGCAGCACGACGCAACCGCCGCCGCGCACGACGATCACGGTCTCGCGCATCTGATGCCGGTTTGGCTACTCGTCACAGTGCTGGCTGCCCTCATGGCGCTGACCGTGCTCACGGTCAGCGTCACCAGCTACGACCTCGGCAGCGAAGGCAACTTGGTCGTCGGTATGGTGATCGCGACGATCAAGGCCGGCTTGGTCATCACGTTCTTCATGCATCTCCTGTGGGACAAGAAATTCCACCTGATCTTGTTCTTGACCGCGGTGCTCTTCGTCGTGCTCTTCCTGTCCATGAGCATCACGGATCGCGGGGAATATCAGCCGAATATCGACCTGTACCTGAACACGACATCCGCCGTGTCGAAGTGAGCTGACGCCAGTCTTCGAAGCATTGTGGTCGCGCGTCCGGAGCGAGAGGGTGGGCGTGGGCTCAGCCGGCGTCGCGGGCAAGCGTTCGCGCAACGCCGGAGACTAGGTCGTCCACGCGTTTGCGCACTTCGGCGTGATTGCCGATGCCCGACACGATCAGCGAGAACGCGACCGGGGCAGTTCCGTCGGGCCGAACCACGTAGCCGCTGAGCGCGATGACGCGATCGAGCGTGCCGGTCTTCGCGTGAATCGAGCGCTGCTTCTTGAACGCGGTGAAGCGGTGTTTGAGCGTGCCGTCGATGCCGCCGACGGCGAGCTGATCGACGAACACGCTGCTCGTTGCTGGGTCGCGATACGCGCTGCGCAGCGTCCTAACCAAGGTGTGAGCGCTGATGCGGTTGGCGTCAAATAGCCCCGAACCGTTGGTGATGCGCGTGCCCGGGTCGAGCGCATCGATATCGCGCAGGTAGTCGAGCACGGCCGCAGCACCGTTGGCGCTCGTGCCCGGCGCGCCCTTGACCTTCGCGCCCAAATCTTTGAGCAGGGTCTCGGCGTAAAAATTGTCGCTGTCTTTGCCGAGCTCCGGCAAGAGCTCGCTCAGCTCCTTCGAGTCATGGCTCGCGAGCTCGGTCTGCTCGGCCTCGCCGCCGGCTGCAATCTTGCCGGTCACTTGGATCCCCTCGGCCGCGAGTGCGGTCTTGAGCCCATAGCCTGCCAGTAACGTCGGGTCCTCGACGCGGCGAGACCAATGAAATGCAGGGCTATTGGGCTCGATTCCGCCGGCTAGCACCGCTGCGAGCCGCGTTCCCGACTCCTTCAGCGTGAGCTTCACGTTCTGCGCGCGGTCCAGCTTTTCAGTACGCACGCTGCCGCTCACGTCGACGAAACCCTCGGGGTCGAACCACACCTTCGCGCTCTGCCCGAGCTCGGTGGACGCCACGTTCAACGTCGTGACGTTTCGATTCAAAGACACGGCGCTGACCGGTGCACGGAAAGCCGCCCATTCGTTGGGTTGTTGCTCGAAGGCGGGCGGCACGAAGTGCGCGTCGAAAAAACTCTGATCGACCAGTACGTCACCAACGTGGCGCAGCCCCAACTGCGCCAGCGTCTTTGCCAACGCCTGCAGATCGTCGCCCGAGAGCGAGGGATCGCCCGAACCACGCAGCACGAGCAGCGGCACCGAATCTCCGGCGCGTGTGCCGCAAATCGACGTCTTGAAACGAAAGCTCGGACCGAGGTGCTTCAGCACCGCCGCGGTCGTCAGAATCTTTTCGTTCGAAGCGGGGTTTTCGGGGTTGTTCGGCGCAACGCTGCCGAGCAACGCTCCCGTCGACACATCCTCGAGCTCCGCGCTCAGCTCGCCGCCGTTCTTCTTCACCCACGCCCCGAGCTCGGACAGCGCGTGTTGAAACTCGCCGCCCTTCCAGTTGTGCGGAGGTCCCACGGGAATCGGCGCAGGCGCTGCATGCACCAGCGCTGCTGACGGGCTCGGCGTAGCCGGCTCCACCGGAGCGGCAGCGCTCGCGACAGGTGCAGGGCTCGGCGGCGCCGCTTGCGGCGCCGCGACCAAAGCCACGACCGCCGGAGCGAGCGCACTCGGAGTCGCGGGCGGCACCGCCGCGGCGTGGGTCGCGCAACCCGTCAGCCCGGCGGACGGCGGTGCCCCGCCCACGATCAAAACCGAGGCGGCGAGCGCATACGGATAAGTCAGGCGAAACGGACGGCTGTGCACGGGACCAGGAGGAGTATCCATGCGCGCTCGGCATGGGCCAAATCCTTGCTTCCCGCTTGCATCGGGGCCCACCGCGGGTGCAAAGTCCGCCCCCGAATGGCCCCCCGCCCCGCCAGCCGCCCCGCTTTGAGCGTCCTTCTGCTGGCCGCGCTCACCGGCCTGCTGGCCTGTTCAGTGACGCGCACGGCGGCCGCCGAGCCGACCGACTCAGGCACGCTCCAGCCCGGTCCCGACCTCACCCTCGATCAGTACCCACCTCCGTCGGTGCGCGCCTATACGCTCCTTGGCGGCTTGGCCACCACCGCCGGGTGGTACGGCTTGGCGCTTGGCTCCTCTTACATTTGGCCGGACACCGTGGGCTCGAAAGACTTGCGAATTCCGGTGGCTGGGCCCTGGCTTGCATTCTCTCATTCAGGTTGCGGACCCGTTGCCGACTGCCATGAAGTCATCGTCGTGCTGCGCGCGATCGCAACTGCGCTCGACGGCGTGGGCCAAGCCGGTGGACTCGCGATCATGGGTCAGGGTTTGTTTCTGTCGACACAGGAACCTACGAAGCCCGCGCGCACATCCTGGCACCCGGTGCGCGGTGTAGAAATGCAGCCGACGTTCGACGCTGGCAAAAACACCGTCGGCTTCGGCGTACTAGGCGTATTCTAAACCCGTCGCAGATTTACCGAGCGACGCTCGTCATTTGAAGGCACGGATGCACAAGAGACGAATGCATGATACGTGGAACACGTGATGGAGGTCAGACGGTGAGTCGACGAACGAAGTTCGTCCTAGTCACCGGCGGAGTTGTCTCTTCCATCGGCAAAGGTCTCACCTCCGCATCGATCGGCGCGTTGATGGAAGCCCGCGGGCTGAGCGTCACGCACATGAAGCTCGACCCGTATATCAACGTCGATCCGGGCACGATGTCGCCGTACCAGCACGGCGAAGTGTTCGTCACCGAAGACGGCGCTGAAACCGATCTAGATCTCGGCCATTACGAGCGTTTTACCTCGTGTCAGCTCACTCGCCGCGCCAACGTCACCACGGGCCGCATCTATGAAGCAGTGATCACCAAAGAGCGCCGCGGTGAATACCTCGGGGCGACGGTGCAGGTGATTCCGCACATCACCGACGAGATCAAGGCGCGCATTTACGAGGCCACGAGCGACGTCGACATCGCCATCATCGAGGTGGGCGGCACCGTGGGCGACATCGAGTCTTTGCCGTTTTTGGAAGCAATTCGTCAGCTCAAGCTCGAGGCGGGCACGGGCAACGCGCTGAGCGTGCACGTCACGCTCGTGCCGCACATCGTCACGGCCGGCGAGCTCAAGACCAAGCCAACGCAGCACTCCGTCCGCGAGATGCGCGAGATCGGCATTCAACCAGACATCTTGATCTGTCGCAGCGATCGCCCAATCGCGCATGGCTTGAAAGAGAAGATTGCGCTCTTCTCCAACGTCGCGGTCGACAGCGTCATCTCCGCGGTGGACGTGTCCTGCATCTACGAGCTGCCGCTCGTGCTCCACGCCGAGGGGCTCGACGACCAGATCGCCGAGCGGCTCAACATCTGGTCGCGCCAACCCGACCTCACAAATTGGATTCGCACGGTCGAGCGCTTCAAGAAGCCCGCGAAGGGCTCAGTGCGCATTGGCGTCGTCGGCAAGTACGTCCACCTGAAAGACAGCTACAAATCGTTGAATGAAGCACTCGTCCACGGCGGCCTCGCCAACGACGTCGCGGTTCAGCTCGAATACATCGATTCCGAGCAGATCGAGCGCGGCAGCGCGCCAGCTCTATTGAGCGGTCTCGACGCCATTTTGGTGCCGGGCGGCTTCGGCGACCGCGGGGTAGAAGGAAAAATTTCCGCGATCCGCTACGCGCGCGAACAAGGCGTGCCGTTCTTCGGTATTTGCCTGGGCATGCAGCTGGCCGTGATCGAGTTCGCACGCAACGTGTGCGGTCTCAAAGGCGCAAGCTCGACCGAGTTCCAAAAGGACTGCCCGAATCCGATCATCGATTTGATGCCCGATCAGCGCGGGGTCAAAGACAAAGGCGGCACCATGCGCCTCGGTGCCTACCCCTGCACCCTGCGCGTCGGCAGCCACGCTCTCGATCTGTACCAGAAGGAAGAGATCTCCGAGCGGCACCGACACCGCTTCGAGTTCAACAACGAGTACCGAGAGCAACTGGTCAAAGCCGGCCTCGTGCTCAGCGGCACGAGCCCCGATGACCGCTTGGTCGAGATCGTCGAGCTCCCCGAGCACGCCTACTTCGTGGGCTGCCAGTTCCATCCGGAATTCAAGAGCCGCCCCATGCTCGCGCATCCGCTCTTTCAGGGCTTCGTGGCAGCCGCCGCGCAACGCCGCGATGAGATCGCGGCCTCCGCCCGCGGCGAGGCGGCTCCGGCCGAGTCTTCCTCGAGCGTCAACTGAAGCCGCAGCCGAGTCCGGGCGACTGAAGCCGCCCGAGCGCCTTGTGCTAAGACGGTACTGAATGCGTCGCTGGTCGGTGGCTCTGGTCTTGCTCGCGTCATGTGCACCGACGCCGCCCGTGCGGACGGCGTTGCAGGGCGATCTGCAGTCGCTCAAGCGCGATATCGAGAGCGCGCAGCGAGCACGGAAGCTCGATCACGACGCTGTCGTGAACCTCGCGCAAGCCCTCGGTGAGCGCGAGTTGATGTCGGCGCAGGGCGCTGACGGGGCGCTGCGCGTGCGCTCGCTGCGAGCCTGCGCGCGACCGCTGCGCAGCACGATGCAACGCCGCGCCGACTCGGGCGACGACGTTGCCGCCGAGCTCACGTTGATCTTGCTCGAGACGCACGGCGCAGATCGCGCGAGCTTGCTCAAGCGCTACACGGAGTCCTCGAGTGGCGCTTGGCGCGCGGTCGCCGCGCGCGCCGCCGTACGACCGAACGAGACCGATCTTCGCAAGCGCTTCTTCTCCGATCCCGACGAACGCGCACGGCGCGCAGCATTCGGCGCCGCGTACGACGCGCGTGAGAGCACGGAGCTCGAGCCCTTGCTCGAAGCGGCACGCCTCGATCCTGACGCAGAAAGTCGCAGTCTGGCGACGCGCGCGGCCGGCGCGATCGGTGGGGAACGCGCCGTGCTTGCGCTCAAAGATCTGTGGGCTCAGGCCGACGACCCGTCGCGCATCGCGATCGTCGATGGCTGGAGTGAGCACGCTTCGCTCGTGGCAGGCGGCGCACATGAGCTCGCCGCGGCGGCCGAGGGTGGCAACGGCCTTTCGTCGGTGAGCGCCGCCTACGCGTTGGCACGGCTCGGTGGAGCCGACTCGGTGCCAGCCAATGCAGAGCTCCGCCGCTACATTCTGGACGGCGCCGACGACGAGAAGCGGCTGGCATTGAGCGTCGCGCCGATCAACACCGAGAACGAGGCCGCCCTCGTCGAAGCCGCCAAGAAGGCGAGCCCCGAGCTACGCGCGGTTGCTCTCGCCCGGCTCAGCACCGTGCCAGCCGAGCGCACCGAAGCCATCGTGGCGCTGCGCAATCTAGCCAATGAAAAGCCGGATTCGGACGCGGCGTTGCGCGCGCAAGGCACGGCCATCAGCGCACTAGCCGACGCGGGTGACACCAGTATCCACGCCGCATTGATCGCAGAGCTAGGCGCCAAGGATCGCTCGACGCGCTCTCGCGCCGCGCACGGTCTCACGAGCCTGGGGGACTACTCGAGCGCCGCGACGGCCCTGGCCGACGACGACGCGAGTTTGCGCACTGACATCGCCTGCACGATCTTGGCGCGCGAGGCTCACCGCTAACGGGCAACATTGGCGCGCAGGTGAAGCGCGTCACCCAAGGGGTCCGGAGCCAGCGGTGTCCGACTCAACAAGGCTCGTGCTCCCACTTCGATTTGCCATTTTCTTGCGCTCAGCTCCGTTGCTGTTGCTGCTCTCATTCGCGCGTTCGGCACGAGCAGCAGACCCCGTCGTCGATCTAGCGGCGGGCAAACAAGTGCTGCACGTCGCGGCCGAATGCGAGAGCGTAGCGTGCCTGATCGAGCAGGCGTATCGAGCGGACCCGCGCGCGGCAAGCCTCGCGCTCTCGCTCTGGAATGATTCGGGCGACGTGCCCGGCGTCGGTCCAGAAGAGCTGATGGACGGCGGCTTTCGCGGCACGATTCGACTCGTGCCGCAACTACCGATTGGTGGCTATAGGAAGCACCTGGCATGGGTTGGCGAGGCCACTCGTGCGATCGACGGCTTTTTCGGCGCACTCTTCGCGAATCAACCGCCGCCGCAATACCGCTGGCACGCCTTGCAGTTTCGCTTCGTGCGCTCCATCGACAAACATCGACCGAGCGCCTACGCGCTGGGTTGGGCCATCGAGTACAACGTCGAGGGCCCGCTCAACATCGACGAAAAGAGCGTGCGCGAAACCTTGTTTCACGAGCTCTTTCACTTGAACGACCAAGCGCACGAACGCTGGTCGGCAGAACACCTGCGCCACGACTACCAAGCGATTTTGACGACCTGCGGTCCGCACCCCAGCATCAAATGCTTGGCGCGCTACGCTCCAAACGACACGATGGTTCGCGGCGGCACGTTCTACGCCTTCCAGCAGAACAACGGTGACACGGTCGAGGAGTATGCCGCCGAGCTCGCCGTGCGATATTTCAAAGAACAGAGCGAAATGCTCAAGGCTCACAAGTTATCTCG
>DATHOI010000257.1:0-19378 GCA_035485095.1 Polyangiaceae bacterium
TCGGCGCCGCCGCATCGACGGGCGACGTGATCTGCGCGCCGTTGGCTTCGGGCTCGAGCGCAATCAGCAAATGCCCGCCGCGGTCGGCGTAGCGCTGCAGGGCTGCGATCTCCTCGGGACCGAAGGGATCGGCGGGGCCCAGAATCAACACCACGTCGGCGTCATCGGGAACGTCGTTCGCGAGGCCTTGGGCTAGCCCCAAGTCCTTCACGGTGAAATTCTGCTTCTGCAACAAGGTACGAGCGATGCCAGCGGAATGGCCAGTGTCGTCGGTCTTGCCGTGCGGCGCGTCGTTGAGCTCGCCGTGTCCGACGGTCATGTACGCGGTCAGACGCGCGCGCGCGAGCTTCAGCAGCTGCTCTTTGATGTCGCGATCAAGCGTCTTCAACTTCGGGCGCGCCTGCTCGATGTCGGTGCCCAAGTTTACGGTGTAGTTTACCGAGCCGCGCGCCAAAATGATCACGCCGTCTTGCGTGGCATGGAGCTCCTTCGACAGCTTCGGCGCGAGCAAGCGATCGGTGACCTGGACCTGCAAATTGGGGATGCCCGTCGACAGCTCACGCAAGTAGCTGGCGACCTCATTGCGTACCTCATTCACGTCCGGGAAGAAGGCCACGACCTTGACCGGCTCAGCCAGACTGGCCGCGATTTTGCGCGTCGATTCGCTGGGGCGCGAGGTCTTGAAATACGAGAAGTCCGCCTTCCACGGCACGCCACTGGCCGCGTACACGAAGAGCGAGCCGTAAATTGCGGCCAGCACGAGCGTCAGCCCGGCGCTCGCTGCAGCGCGGACGCGCCGGCTCTCTGGGCGCTCTGCGCGGCGCATTGGCCAAAGCGCGGTTTCGGCAAACAGCATCGGCACTAGGCTCACGGCGATCAGTGCAATCCAAACCACGCGCAACCCGCCGAGCACGTGCTCCTTGGTCGGACTCGCTAGATGGCTGAGCCCGAGCTTGTCGGCACCCGTGTCGGTAGTGGCAAAGTAGATGGCCAGAGCCAAGAGACCTGCGAGAGACAACAGCGCGAGCAGCGATTCGATCGATCTTCGCTCACCGCCACTCTTGAAGCGTGGTGAAAAGCGCGCCGCGGTGGCTGCAACGGCGGCGAGCACGCCCAGCGCCGTCGCGGCGCCGGCGCCCTTTTCCAAACCGGACAGCACACGCTCGCCAATGAACACCAGCACCATGCCCACGGCATACAGCGGGAAGATCCAGCCGGGCGCGGCGCCGCTGAAGCTCGAGGCAGTCGGCGCCAGGCTCGCTTTCTGCGCCGGGGTTTCGTTCAGCGCCATCGCCGAGCCTCCAGCACTTTGGTGGCCGCGAGCAGAAAAAAGTAAGTGATCATGACGTAATACGCGACGCGATCGAACTGCAGGGTGCCGCTCATGAACGGGCGGTAGTTTTCGTGATGCAGCGCCAGACCAGAAAAGAAGGTGTTGAACGGCGGGTCAACGGCGCGCGCCACGACCCAGAGCAGAATTAGCGGCGCCAAGACGGCCGCGCCAATGATGAACGCGACCACTTGCGAGCGCGCCAAGGATGACGCGAATAGGCCGATTGCCGTCACCGCCGAGCCAAACAAGAAAAGCCCCGTGTAGCCGACGACGATGTGGCCCACGCTCACCTTGCCGCGGATATACAGCATGAGGGGCATGTAAAAAGTGAGCAGGTTCATCAGCGTCAACATGCCGAAGGCCGACAGAAACTTGCCCAGCACGATATCGCGGTCACGAATCGGCGCCGTGTTGAGCAACGTGATCGTGCCCGCTTGCCGCTCTTCGGCCAACAGTCGCATGGACAGCAAGAGCCCCGCGCCCATCGTGGCGGCGGTCGCGTCGTAGAAGAACTCTTGCAGCACTTGCGCAGAGAGCAATTTCTGGTCGATGCCCGAGTGCCAGTAAAACAGGATGCCGTCGACGAGCAGCGCGGCAGCAACGATCGCCGAGCCGAGCGGCGACCGCAGGTACGCGTACAGCTCGCGACGCGCGATGATCAAGGCTCGCATCAGGCAGGCTCCTTATCCGAGACCGAAGGCTCGGCGAGAACCTGAGCAGCTGCCTCGGCGTCGGCTCGCTTCTTCTTGCGGCGCTTACGCCCGGACTGCTCTTGGCCCTCACCGAGCAACTCGAGAAACATGCTTTCCAGCTCTTTTTCGCGGGATAGCTCGAGGATACCCAAGCCGGCCTCGACCAAGCGGCGACAAACGGCGTCGCGCACGTCGCTCGTGACGGCCACGCGCAGCGACGCGATGCCCTCGCCTGCTTCGGCGGGCTTCAGAACCTCGACCTCGCGCACCCCGTCGAGACCCGTCAGAGTGGCGCGCGCTTTTTCAGCGGCGGCTTGCGACGAAACGCCGGGGGCGCGCAGCGTCAGGCTGACGCGCATGCCTTGTTTGAGCGTCGCGCTGAGCTCAGCTTCGGTCCCCGACCAGGCGATCTTGCCGTCGTCGATGACCAGGATGCGATCGCAAGTTTCGCTAATTTCTGTCAAGATGTGGCTCGACACGACCACCGTGTGTGCGCCGCGCAGCCCGCGCACGAGCTCGCGCATCTCCATGATCTGCACCGGGTCGAGGCCCGAAATCGGTTCGTCGAGCACGACGAGCTCCGGGCCGTGCACGATCGATTGCGCGATGCCGACGCGCTGGCGAAAGCCGTGCGACAAAGACCCGATCAGTTGATCGCCCACGTTGCCAATCTCGGTCAGCTCGAAGACATCGCTCACCCGACGCTTCACGTCGTTCGTGGGCACGTTGCGCAGGCGTGCCGCGTAACCCAGGTACTCGCGCACGGTCATGTCCTCGTACAGCGGCGGCCGGTCCGGCAAGTAGCCGACCTTCGCCCGCACGTCGTCGGGACGCTCGACCACGTCGAAGCCGGCCACCCGCACCGTGCCGCTGGTGGGCAGGAGGTCGCAGGCCAAGACGCGCAAGGTGGTGGTTTTACCGGCGCCATTTAGCCCAAGCAGGCCGACGACCTCGCCTTGGGCGATGCTCGTCGACAGAGGGCCAATAGCGCGGCGATCGCCGTAGTACTTATAAAGTTCCTGGATCTCGATCACGGGTTTGCCGAAGATGAGTCGCGCCCGGCACCCTGCCGGGGGAGCCCGCCGTTACCATACTCTGCCGCCGCCTGGGACCCCGGACCGCGCCAACTTATTCCCGTCTACGCAAAAGTGCCGATAGAAGCCGCCACTCAGCCCCTCAGCGAAGCCCATGGTGAGGATGGCGCACGCGTGCATCGGCCACGAATTGGCGAGCCGGCCGAAGAACTGTCGGCCAGTGAGCTGGCTGCGCGCGTGCGAGCTGCTGGCATCGAGCTCGGCTTCGCGCGCGTGGGCTTTGCGGCGATCGACCCGCTCGAGCTGGACGCCGAACGCCTGCGCAGCTGGCTCAGCCAGGGCCGGCACGCGGCGATGAGCTATCTCGAAGGCCCGCGCCACGATCCGACGCATTTGCTCAGCGTGGCAAAAACGCTGATCGCGGTGGCGCTCGCCTACCCCGCTTCGCGGGAGCTCGTGCCGTTGCGGCGCGCCGCTGAGGGCGCGCCGCTGACGGGCGTCGTGGCTCGCTACGCGCGCGGCCAGGACTACCACGACGTGATGCGTAAGAAACTGCGGCGCTTGGCCGACGCGTTGGCCAATCTACTCGGACGGCCAGTCCTGGCGCGACATTGCGTCGACACGGCGCCGCTCTTGGAACGCGCCGCTGCAGAACGCGCGGGCCTTGGTTTTGCCTCCAAATCGACGATGACGATCATCCCCGGCGTCGGCAGCTACGTCATGCTCGGCGAGCTCCTGGTCGACGCCGAGATCGCGACGGACGCGCCCATCGCGCCGCGTTGCGGCTCGTGTCG
This sequence comes from Polyangiaceae bacterium, assembly GCA_035485095.1. Lineage (GTDB taxonomy): Bacteria > Myxococcota_A > Polyangia > Polyangiales > Polyangiaceae > PMG-095. Next base: position 3,854 of record DATHOI010000257.1, read on the forward strand.
GTTGTGTCTCGACGCCTGCCCGACTGGCGCCTTCGTCGATGCGCACGTGCTCGACGCGCGGCGCTGCATTTCGTATCTGACCATCGAGACGAGCGGGCCGATCCCGCGTGAGCTGCGACCGTTGATTGGCGCGCGCGTGTTCGGATGCGACGTGTGCCAGGACGTGTGTCCATTCAACGCGGCAGCAGAGGGCAAGCCGTCCGCGCCCGAGCTGGCACCCCGCCCGAGCCTTGCCGCGCCCGATCTGATCGAGCTGCTCGAGCTCGGTTCGGCGCGTTACCGGCAATTGGTCAAGGGCTCGGCCTTGCGGCGCACGCATCGCGCGCAACTCGCCCGCAACGCCGCGATCGCGCTCGGCAACAGTAAGGATCTGCGCGCGGTCGTGCCACTCGCGCGCGCCGTATCCGCGCACACGAGCGCGCTCGTGCGCGGTCACGCTGCTTGGGCACTCGGAGAAATCGGACTCGGTGCGCGCGAGCTCGCCGAGTCAGCGCTGCGTTGCGCAAGTCAGCACGACGCCGACGATTTCGTGCGTGACGAAGCGAAATTGGCACTGACGCGCATGGGCGCTACGACGCACGGCTGAGCCCACCCCCAAATTCCTTCTCAGTTTTCCTCTTGCGCTTGCACGGCGCCGGCCGCCTTCTGTTCGCGCGTGTCGCGCACGTCGAAATCGTCCGCGGAGCGGGGGAAAACCGGCGAGCGCGACAGAGTGCGCAGCAAATCCAACGTCACGCGCGGCTTCGCGTCAGCTAGATCTTCGGCATCCGGATCCGGCGCGTCCAGGCTGAACAGCTCGGGCAATGCAGCCTCGAGTGAAAGCACCGCCTTCCAATCGCGCACCGGGTCGACGACGCCCACGCGCACGAGCACGTCCTTCGACGCCGCGGTCAAGAGTAGCGGCAAGCGGCGCGGCGGTCGGTCAGGCAGCAAATAGCCGAGTAAGTCGACCCCCTGATAACCCACGGTGGACGGCTCGGCCTGCATGTAGCGCGTGAGCGTCGGCGCGACGTCGACCAGCGACACGCGGTCTTGAATCTGGCGACCACCGATGCCCGGCACGTGCAGCACCAGCGGCACGCGGATCAACTGTTCCCAAAGAAACACCGAGTGCACCCAGAAGCCTTCGCGCCCGAGCGCTTCACCGTGATCGGAGACGAACAGTACGATGGTGTTTTCGAGCAGCTTTCGCTTCTCGAGCTCCTTCACCAAACGACCGAACTCGGTGTCGATGGCGGCGGCGACGGCGCGATACCGCCAAGCCACTTTGTCCGGGTCGTCTTCGATGCCGTGTGCCTTGGCCACGGCAGCAACGTATTTTGCGTCGAGCTCGCGCCAGTTGTGTTGGTCGAAGTTGAACAGCCAGAGCAGGAAGGATTTGCTCGCGTGGCGGCGCGCAGCCAAAAATTCGATCGCCTGATCGACGATCGGACCCGCGGTGGTTTGCTGAGCGCCATAGCCCCACACTTGTTGTTCTTTCGGGTAGTCCTCGACGTCGACCGCGCGGTCGAAGTGAAATTCCGGCCGCAATTTGCCCAGGAATTCATGTGCTGACTTGGCGATGATCAGCACGCGGTCGTAGTTGGCGCGCTCGGCGACACGCACCAGATCATTGGCTGGGGTGGTCGACACGTCGTAGTTGCCGCCGGTCAGCGCAGGCAGCGAGCGCAAGGTGTCGGAGCCAGCGGCGTAGGCGTACCTAAAATCGAGCGACGTTTCGCCGAAGCGCGCCAAATTCGGCATCAAGCTCGGATCGCGCGCTACGTCGTTGCGCAGCGTATCGACGTAGTAGACGACCACGTTGTAGCCGCGAGTCGGCCCGCGCAAAGCGTCGATTTCAGCCCGAAAATCGGGAGCTTCCTGGAGCGGCGCTTGCCACTCCGCCGCGGTCGTCGGAGGACCGATCGGAAAGCGCTCGCGCAAACGATCGATGCGCGACATGTACAGGCCTCGCCAGTGGAGCGGGTCCTTGAAGAAGGCTTCTCCGATCTGAAAGCGGCGCAAGACGCGGCCGACGTACGCCTCTTCGAGCCACACGTGGCGCAGCGAGGCGTCAATCCAAACGCGGATTGGAGGCACGACGATCACCAAGCCCAGCCACAGACCGAACACGCCAGCGAGGCCGCGGACGATCGGTTCTGTGCGACGAGAGCGCTGCGTCAGCGCGTGCAGTTGCAACGCGAATGTCGCGCCGATGACCAAGGCGGCGCACAGCTCCAGGATGGTGTGGATGCGCGCGTAAAGCGCCACGTATTGCGTCAGATCGACCCACACGACTCCTGCGCCGACGAGGGCGAAGAGCAGCACGAGCAGCCAAAATTGTAGTCTTTTCCCGAGATCGAGCGCGCGCAGCGCTCGGATCAGCAAGGCCGAGCCGCAAGCGGCGGAGAGCCCTGCGCCGAGCATGAACAAGAGCGGGCCGAAGGTCTTCAGCCGCGTTTGCGCGACGTGCTCACCGCTGAAGGTGAAGAACGCCGTGCTCGTGCTGGCAGCCGCGCCGACCGCACCGTAAAACGCGGGGCGCAACGCCGCGAGCCACCGTGAGCGACCTGCGACGCGGCGCCCGAGCACGCTCCACTCGAACCAGACCAAGCCGCTGGCCAAGACACCGAGCAGCGCGCCGACCGCGGCGTACAGCGCGAGCGACGCGGCCGTGTGTCGCGCGGCGGAGAAATACGGCCAGCCCGCGCGCACGCATGCATCGGCGCCGACCATGCTCCACGCTGCAAACACACCGCCGCACACCAGCCGCGCCAGTAAACCAAGGAAATTCAACGGGCTATTCGCGCGCTGGGACAAAGACTCGAGGTGCCGGAGGCGGAGGCTCCGGGAAGAATGCGCTTCATTACGGGCGCGTTGGAGCCCGGGGAGCATATTCAGGGCCGACTCCGTTGTCACGGCAGCGGAACCGTTTTAGTGGGCACCCCCGTCAAACATGTCCGAGCCGCAACAACCCGTCACTCGGATCTCCTCCGCCCCGAGCGCTCAATCGAGCGGCATATCGCCCAAACAGCTGGCGATGCTGGTCCTGTTCGGCTCGATCACGATGCTCTTTGGAGCCAGCATCGTCGGGTACCTGATCACTCGGTTACAAAACGACATCTGGAAGACGGCCAGCATGCCGGGGCTGCCGCTCGGGCTGTTTGCCAGCACGGCGCTGCTGGCCGTGCTCAGCGTGGCCATGCACCGTGCGCTAGCCGCCGTGCGCGAGAACCGCTTCGAGCGGCTGCAGGCGTGCCTGATGCTCGCGCTGCTCTTCGGTTTGGCGTTCATCCTGGGTCAGGCGCTGAACTGGCGCGCCATGTACGCGGCCACGACCGCGACGGATGCCCGCACATTGTACGGCTTCACCTTCTACATGCTGACCGGCCTGCACGCCTTGCACGTCATTGGCGGCTTCGTGCCGCTGTGCGTGGCGATCAACAAAGCCAGGCGGCGCGAGTACTCGAGCTCGAATCACGAGGGCGTGAAGCTAATCACACAGTACTGGGACTATCTGGGCGGGGTTTGGTTGGTCTTGGTCGGGGTCTTGTATTTCGCGACGTAGCGGGCGCGAGCAAGAGCATGAAGAGCTTCTTCTGGGATTTTTTCGGGCCGCGCGCGGACGGCACCGCGCAGCACTTTCTGGTCCACCTGCGAGAGTTCTTGAAGAAGAACGACTGCCCGGAGATGCCGACTGGGCTGCGCTCCGAAGGCGCCGGACACCAGGCGGTATTCTGTTCGCCGCCACCAGAGTTCGAAGTCGCGATCGAACGCAGCTTGCGGCCGAAACGCAGCACCGAAAGCTGAGCTCGCGCGCTCGCGGCCGAGCTCAGGGCGACAAGCGCGCGCAGTCCCAACCAGCGCCGCTTTGGCGGTACGAGAAGCGATCGTGGAGCCGCGCGTCTTGACCGAGCCAAAACTCGATGCGCTCGGGCAGCAAACGATAGCCGCCCCAAAATGGCGGTCGCTCGACAGCACGCCCGGCGAAGCGCGCTTCCGTCTCGGCGATGCGCGTCTCGAGCACACCGCGCGAAGCGATGACTTGGCTCTGCGCGGAGGCCCAGGCTCCAATTTGGCTAGTCCGAGCGCGAGCGGCAAAGTAGCGATCGGACCAGGCCGCAGAGGTGCGCTCAGCCGACCCCTCGAAGCGCACTTGGCGGTTCAGCGCAGCCCAGAAAAAAACCAAGGCAGCGCGTGGGTTCTGCTCGAGCTCCTGACCTTTGGTGCTCGTGTAGTTGCTCACGAAGCACACCCCGCCGTCCGCGAGCCCCTTGTACAAGACCGTACGCGCCGACGGCCGACCGTCGAGCGATGCGGTAGCGAGTGTCATCGCGTCGGCTGCCGGCACGTGGTGCTGGAGCGCCTCGGCATACCAGGCTTCGAAGACCGCGAGCGGATCCGGACCGAGTGTTTCTTGGCTCACGCCGCTACCACTTAGCGCGGATCCCGACCAGGTACGCGCCCGAGCGCGCATTTTCCGCTGGCGCGGGCGCGGAGACGAACAAATAGGTCGCAGCGCCCAGGCCCACCGCGCCGGTGATCAGGCCGACGCTCGTCACGACGCCCAAGGTTTTTCCGGAATTTGCAGCGTCGAGACCGGCTTGCGTGCATTGTTTGCCGACGCAGTCGGCGTTGACCGTGCTCTTTTTGCTCAGCACGAGCGCGCCCGCGATGGCGCCGGTGACTAGGCCGACCACCCCGACGCCGCCGACCACGTAGGCTGCCGTGTGGTTCGGCCCTGGTGTCGCGCCTATCGCACCCGTCGCGCCGGGGTTCGCGCTCATCCCGACACCGCCCTGCTCGGTCGCGGGCAGCGAGTCGCCAACAGTGACGTCGATCACGGCATGCTCGCCTTCGGCAACGCGCGCGTGAAACTCAGCCGCGCGCGTACCGGGCGCTTCCACGATCACGACGTGGTCGCCAGGATCGACGGGCAACGGCGTGTCGAGGCTCGCCGTGCCCAGGGATACACCGTCGCGACGAACGGTGACATCCGCGCGGTCCGAATGAGCCAAGCGGATCGATAGCTTGGGCACGCGCGGCTCGAGCTTGCTCGCACGCTGCTCGGCTATCGCGCGCCGATTGTCGGCCGGGGGCAGGCGCTGCACGACCTCCTGAAAGAGCGTCCAAGACGTCGCCAAGCGCCCGAGCTTCTCCTCACAATCGGCGATGTTGAACACCGTCCCGACCGCAGGATCCAGCCGATTGGATTCACGAAATTTGGCGCAGGCAGTGTTGAAGTCTTGTTGCTCGGAAGCGACGCGACCTTGTCGAAACAACTCTTCGGCTGCAGCCGGGTCCCGCGTGTCTTGGGCGCGTGCTCGGGGAGCCGCGCACAGTGCAGCGAGCACGACCAGGCCCGCGAGATGACGTTTCCGGCGCACGACTGCCGAGCTTAACACACAGTCTCCGTTTCCCGAGCGCATCAGTGCCGACGATCGAAGGGGTTTTCGTCCGGTGAGGTCGGCTTGCTCGCTGAGTTGTGTGGCTTCTCGACGACCGTTGGGCGCGCTCCGACGTGGGCCGGATGCGACGCCGCCGACTGAGCTGGCGCCGCGGTGCCGAGCGCTGTCTGTGCACTGCCGATGACCGGCGCGACGGCGGGCGAGCTCGCTGCCACGCCGCTGAGGACGGGCTGGGTCGTGACGACGGGCGCGACGACGGGCGGCGGCGATGCGGTGGACGCGAGGTCCGCGCTCGCGTTGACGCCGCTATGATGGGTCGCAACCAGGGTGACTCCGACTCCGACGAGCCCGAGCGCGAGCAGCGCGGCGAGTAAGACACCACCGCGGCGCCCAGGGCGCGAGCTCAACGCGGCGGAGCGGGTGACGGGCTGACCGGTGGTCATCGTCGCACCCCGGCCGGTGATTGCGGAGGTGACCTCCACTGGTGCGACCAGCGTCGCTCCGTGCAAATCTTCCGGATAAGAGACACGCGCAGAAGCCGGGCCGCGTAGCGACACGGGCGTGAACGTCTCCCCGAATACGCCCACCGAAGCTTGGCGTAACGCGCCGCGCATCACGCGAGCGTCGGCGAAGCGATCCGCGCGCTGAAACGCCAAAGCGCGATCGACTACTGCGGCAAAGCCTTCCGGCACGGACGGCGCGATCTCCCGAAGCCGAGGCGCGGGGCGAGTCGCAGAGAGCACGAGCTGCTCTTGAATAGACTCGGCCTCGTGCACGAAGCGCCCGCAGAGCATGGTGAAGGCCGTCGCACCGACGGCCCAAATGTCGGTGCGGTTGTCGACCTCGTTCCAACGTCCGAGCGCCTGTTCGGGTGCCATGAAAGCGGGCGTGCCGAGCACCGAGCCCGCGCGCGTGCCGACACCGGTTTGCGCCGACAGTTCGCGCAGCCGTGCGATGCCGAAATCGAGCACCTTGAGCCGTCCCTCACTGGTCAGGAACAAATTCTCGGGCTTCAGATCGCGGTGCACGATGCCCTTCTCGTGCGCAGCGGCCAGCACATCCAAGAGCTGGTCGAGCAACGGAAGCACGTCGCGCGCGGGGAGCCCCTCCGGCTGAAACGCGAGCATCGCGTCCAGGGTTTGACCGACCAAGAGCTCCATCACCAAAAAAGGCGCGTTGTCTTCGGTCACGTCGTCGTCGAGCACGGTGACGGTGCCGGGGTGGCTAACCGCGTTTGCGACATAGCCCTCACGCAGGAAACGCGACGTGACCTCGGCGTCGAGCGCGACTTCGGGGTGCAGCATTTTGATCGCGACCCGCGACTGATTGCGATGCGTTGCGGAGTAGACGCAGGCCATGCCGCCAATGCCGATCACGGCGTCGAGCCGCCACTTGCCTTTCAGCACGTTTCCGAGCCGCGCGTTCGCGCGCTCCGTGATGTCCTCCCGAAGGGCCATTGTGGTCTAGAGCTACTTACGTTGAAGGCTACTGAGGTTTTCCTTGCTGCGCACTACGCGCGAGGCTCGCGGTTCGATCTCTCGTACCCCGACCCACATCGGCCCAACGGCCCAAGGCGCACGTGTTGGCGTCACATTCTCCCGTGAAGCAGCGTCGGAAACACACGCGCAACCCGAGTGCGTTCTGGCTCGAAGACCGCGATAGTCACTTTGTCGAGATGGGAAGAAATGCGGCCATGAAACGTAGGCTCGGTATCATTCGGCCACGTTTTCCTTCGGAGGGATTTTTTAGATGCAAAATACGTCCATGAAGCGTTCCGCGGTATTCGTTGCAAGCGCACTGGGTTTAGCCGGTGCTTTTTTCGCGGGCGCAGCGTTCGCAGCGGCCGATCCGCGTCTGAGCGAAGCCAATGACCATGTCAGCTCTGCGCTCGTGCTCTTGAAGGCGGCCACCAATCCGGACTCGAAGAAAGAATTCGGCGGCCATCGCGACAAGGCGGTCGCGCTCCTGAACCAGGCTCAATCCGAGATCGTCAAAGCGATCGCCGTGGCGAACGAGCCGGCACCGGCGCCAAAGCCCGTCAAGAAGCCGTAGCTCGGCCCCATCGGGCGGAAGGTCGTGTAGATTGAGAGCGCTGTGACGACGCCCCGTCAGAATCTGCGCTCTCGCTTGTTGGCACCCGCTTTGGGACTCGCCCTCGCCTCACTCGCGCTGGCTTCCTTCGGCGGGTGTTTTGTTTCCTTCGATGGCTACGAGCTGGCCGACGCGGGCGGGTCGCCGGATGCCGCAAACGGGGATGCCGGCGCCTCAGGCGGGCACGCTGGTTCCAATTCGAGCACGGGTGGCAGTGGTGAGGTCAGCGGCGGCGGGACGAGCGGTGTTGCCGGCAGTCCCAACGGCGCTAGTGGCGGCCGCGCGGGCACAGGTGGGATGACCGGCGGCGCGGGCGTGAGTGGCAGCGCGGCAACCGGAGGAAGCGCAGCAACCGGAGGAAGCGCAGGCGCCGCCCAAAGTTGCCCGCTCAACAAGCCCGAGCTCGTGCCCATCCCACGTCCGGACGGTGGCATCTTCTGCATCGATCGCACGGAGGTGACGAACGCGAACTACGCCGCATTTCTAGCGACGAATCCAAGCACCGCCTCTCAGTCTGCCGTGTGCACCGCGAATTCGACGTTTGCGCCCGCTGCTGATGCGGTCAATTGCACTCAATACGACCCCACGAACCATCCGAATTTTCCGGTAGCTTGCGTCAGCTGGTGTGACGCGCAGGCCTACTGCGCGTGGGCCGGCAAGCGCTTGTGCGGCAAAATCGGTGGCGGCGCGAACTTGACCACGGACTTCGCCGACGCGACGAAGAGCGAGTGGTACACGGCGTGCTCTCACGACGGCCAATACGAATTCCCGTATGGAGGCACGACTTACCAGCCAGCGACGTGTGTGGGTCAAGACGAGGGAGCGGACCGACCGACTGCGGTGCCCACGCCGAGCTGCCAAGGCGGCTACGACGGCGTGTTCGACATGAGCGGTAACGTCTCCGAATGGGAGGACTCATGCGTCGGCAGTACCGGACTCAACGACCTCTGCCTGTATCGAGGCGGCAGCTATGCAGACCTGAATTCGGGCACCACGCCGACTCTGCAGTGCAATTCAGGCACGGGCACGACGGCGAAGGCTGCCTCCAAGGCTCGCTCCACGCGCGACAAAGAGATCGGCTTTCGCTGCTGTGCCGACCCGTGAACCGCGCATTCCGGTCGCCTCGGCTTGCAGAGCCACGCTCGTTGGCTATATGAGCTGCCGATGCGAGTTTTGGTCAGCGGCGGCGCCGGCTTCATCGGCAGCCACATCGTGGACGGGGCGCGGGCCGAAGGTCACACGGTCGCGGTCCTCGACAACCTGAGCTCCGGAAAGCGCAAGAACGTGCCGGCAGACGTGCCGCTGTTCGAGATCGATCTGCGCAATCGCGAGGCTGTGGGCCGAGCCGTCGCCGAGTTCAAACCCGACGTCGTCAGTCACCAAGCCGCGCAAGCAAGCGTGGCCGTGAGCGTGCGCGATCCGCACTTGGACGCCGAGATCAACGTGCTGGGCGGCCTCAATTTGCTCGACGCGTGCGTCGCGAGCGGCGTGCGTCAGCTCGTGTTTGCCAGCACCGGCGGCGCCATTTACGGAGAAGTGCCTGAAGGTGAACGCGCTGGGGAAAATACCCCACCCGCGCCGATCAGTCCGTACGCGATCAGTAAGCTCGCCTTCGAGCAACTGCTCGAGGTCTACCAAACGCACCACGGCCTCTCGAGCACGGTGCTCCGGTACGCCAACGTGTACGGTCCACGTCAGGATCCGCACGGCGAAGCCGGCGTGATCGCGATTTTCTTCGACACGGTGCTGACCGGCGGCGTGCTGCGCGTCAATGCTCGCTGCGCCGAGGGCGACGCCGGCTGCGTTCGCGACTACGTGTACGTGCGCGATGTTGCGCGCGCCAACTTGGCGGCCCTCAGCGGCAAGCTAAAGGAGCGCGTGACGAACGTCGGCACGGGCGCTTCGATCACCACGCTGGAGTTGGCGACGCAGATTGCCCAAATATCCGGGCGCGAGCCGCGCACCCAATTCGGCGCGCCGCGGGCGGGAGATATCCAACGCTCGGTGCTCGATCCGTCGCGTTTTGCGAGCGTGCTCGGGGCAACCGTGCCGCTCGCAGAGGGCTTACGGCACACCTTCGAATGGTACCGATCGCTGACGTGAGAGCTCATTTTTCAGCATTTTTCGCGGCAGCGTGGCTGAGTGCCTGCGCGGCGCGCCCGCTCCCCACGCCTCGCGCCGGGAACGCGGCTGTCGCCGTTCGGCCCGAAGCGCCGGCAGCCTCCGCCGTTGCCGGATCGAGCGCTCACCCTGCTTCTGAACCGACGCTCGATGATTCAGGCGACAGCGAGCACGACAACGACAGCACGGACGACCGAGCCGAGGAGGAAGAACCGAACGAGGTCCCGAGCGGCGCGACGGTCCCCCACCCGCTCGACGGCTGGTCGGACGCACGCATCGAACAAGCGGTCGCGACGGACCTCGCCTCACTCGGCCCAATGTCGGTTGGGACTCCGAATGCCGGTGCGCTGGTCAACGGCGTGCAAGCCACGCCTTCCAAGCTTTATACGCTCGTCAGCCCCGGTGAAGCGTGGGGCACGCAGGAGACGCTCGACTATCTGAACGCGGCGGTGCAGGCGGTGCAAGACGAATTCCCAGACACCCCGCCGCTCGCGCTCGGCGACATTGGCGCTCGACACGGCGGACCACTGAAGCCGCACATCAGCCATCAAGCGGGGCGGGATCTCGATATCAGTTTTTACTATCGAGACGGCACCAAGTGGTACGCGCGCGGGACACGCGAGAACCTCGACTTCAAACGGCTCTGGGCGTTCGTCCGCGCGATCATCGCCAAAACGGACATCGATCTGATCCTGCTCGATCATGGCCTGCAAGAGCCACTGAAGGAGTACGCGCTCTCGATCGGCGAGGATCCGGCCTGGCTCGACCAAGTTTTTCAGGGCAAAGGCGCGACGCGCGCGATCATTCGGCACGCGCCGGGGCACGCGACGCACCTGCATTTACGCTTCTTCAACCCGATCGCGCAGGAAACCGCGCGCCGTTGCTACCCTGCCTTAGTGCGCCACAAGGTCGTGACGGCACCCGAACAGTACGTGCTGCACAAAGCCAAGAAGAACGAAACACTGGCCATGATCGCCAAGAAGTACGGCAGCACGGTGCGGGCGATCCGCGAGGCGAATGGGCTGCACTCGACCTTGATCCACGACCAAGTGAGCTATCGCGTTCCGGTCAGCGGAGGCGTGCGGATCGTGCGCACCGAGCGCGTGCGCATTCCTGCGCGACGGCCACCGCCGGCGCGCAGGGCCACGGGGTCGATGCCCGTGAGCTCACTCTCCGCGGGCCAGCAAGAATAGACACCCGCCATTGGGCTCGAGTGCGAGCCCGAGCCCAATAGCCCGTGATTTTGCCCATTCGAGCACCTCCGGCGAAAGTGGCTCGATCGGTTTGACGCGAACATGAACGCTACGCGAACCTTGATTGATGACGCCGCTGAGGTTGTTCGCGACCTCACTCATCGCACCGAGCACGTCTTCGCTCGGTGTTCCCGCGGCGCGCTGAGCTTCGACTTCGGCTTTGTCGAGGCTCATCAGGGCGCCGCCGAGGGCGGTGGTAGCGTGCAGGTCGGCGACGATCGCACCGACTTCGCGACCGTCATCGTCGATCAAACGTGAGACCCAACGAGGCTCGGCAGAAGCCACCGAGAACGTGAACGGACGCTTCTCGCGCACGCTGATCTGATCGCCGACCAGGGTCTGCAAGCAGGCGCCAATCTCCGATGCAGCGGGCAGCCGAACGGCCGGAGTCGCTGGCGTTGGACTCGGGCTCGGTTCCACCGAACGCGGTCGCAACGCCTCAGAAGCCCGCAGGGCTTCCCCTTGCGCCAGCGTGGCGGCAAACGGCGCGGGACCCCGCGGCACGTCCGACACTTGGGGCAGTCCGACCGAAGGTGTCGGCACGACCGAAATCAGATCGCGTGGCGGCGCGCTACCCGAAGACATCAGCGACTCGAGCCGCATGATTCGCTCTCGTAGCCGTTCATGCGACGCGCGCAACACGAGTAGCTCCGCCCGCAGCTCGGCGACTTCGCCCGAAACGCTACCGCCCGGTGGCGGAGCGCTCGGCCGCGTGCTGTCCCGACGCGGGCCCGGCTCTCCCGGAACCCAATCACCATCGACCGCCTCGAAGCAGCGGTCCTCGTCGGTCCGGAAACCACGCATCAACTGGCCAGCGGCGGTTGCGAGCCCTGGGTTGTCAGCGCTCCGTTTGAGGTGCTGGAGCACGGCTTCACTGCCCTCCAGCCTCTGCACGCGCGGCTGGAACACGTTGCGATCGACCGGCACGAGCTTCACGAGCTCGAGCATCCACGTGCCACGGCGACAGAGCAGCCGGGCCGGAGTGGCCGCAGTCAATAGATCGCCAGCGATGGACATCCTGGAGCCATGAACGGCCCCGGACCGTGAACCCTTAGCTAACGCGCTCGAAAATCGCGAAATGGGCCAAAAACGAGGCTTCAACGCTCAACGCTTAGTGCCTTCGAGCTTGCCTTCGAGCAGTGAATATAAGATCGCAGCGGCGGTGTGGAGGCGATTTTCGGCTTGATCGAAGATCACCGAGCGTGGGCCGTCAGCCACTTCAGCAGACACCTCTTCACCGCGGTGCGCTGGCAGGCAGTGCATCAAGACGGCGTCGGGTTTGGCGTGCGTGAAGCTCTCTGAGCTGATCTGATACGGAGCCAGCGCGCGTTGACGAGCTGCCTTTTGCTCTTCCGCGTCGCCCATCGACAGCCAGACATCGGTGTACAGAGCGTCTGCATCACGCGCGGCCTCGGCGGGGTCTTCCGTGATGATCACTTCACTGCCGTGCTTTTTGGCTACCTCGCGGGCTGCCGCGACGACTGCCTCATTCAGTTGGTAACCCTGGGGCGCCGCGATTGCGAACGTCGTGCCCATGATCGCGCAGGCTTCCATCAGGCTCACGGCGACGTTGTTGCCGTCCCCGAGGTACGCGACTTTGCATTTGTCGAGCGGCCCACGTTGTTCGGCAAGCGTCATCAGATCCGCCACGGATTGGCACGGGTGATGACCATCCGTCAACGCGTTGATCACTGGAATCGAGGCAGCCGCCGCGAAGCGCGCGACGTCTTCATCCTTGAACGTGCGGATCACGAAGGCTCGAACGTAGCGACTGAGCACGCGCGCCGTGTCCTCGATGGTTTCTCCGCGACCGAGTTGTACGTCGTTCGGGCCCATCGAAATGGCGGCCCCTCCCAGCCGAGCTACTGCCGTTTCGAAGGACACGCGCGTACGCGTCGACGGCTTGTTGAAGTACAAGGCGACCGAGTCATTCTGCAGCGTCGTACGGCGCTGGTGCGGCTTGGCCTTGAATTTTACGGCGCGCGCCAAGAGATACTTGAAGTCGGCCCGGCTGAGATCAGAGGTCTTGAGGAGATCCTTCATAGAAGCTACCAGGCGGATGCTTATAGTCCGGCGTACCCCCGCTGTCCTCGTAATTCCTATCGGAAACGGCCGCGCAAGCAGGCGGCGCACGCGCTTTGGGCGTCCCGGCGCACGCTCGCTTGCAAGCGGCGCCCCCGTGGAGCGGCGAGACCAACCAGTGCTGGGCCAGAACGGGCGATTGTCACTCGTGGGACACATCACTAACATCGACTTGCGACCAAAATCATGGCGTCCATCGATTGCAAGTTCTTCTCCGACACGCTCGGTATGGCAAGCAGTATGCGGGTGCTTTTACCGGAGCCCTCGATCCGACAGATCGGTCGCGGCGCGAGCGGCGCCCCGCCCCACGGTGGCAAGCACCCGGTCTTGTTCTTGTTGCACGGCCTGAGTGACGACGAGACCATCTGGGCGCGCTTCACGTCGCTCGAGCGTTACGTGGCGCCGCTCGGACTCGCGGTCGTGATGCCCAACGTGCATCGCAGCTTCTATACGAACATGAAGCACGGCTACCGCTACTGGGACTTCGTGAGTGACGAGCTATTGCACAAGGCGCGAGCGCTGTTCCCCTTGTCGTCCGAACGGGAGCACACCTTCGTTGCTGGCCTGTCGATGGGCGGCTACGGAGCGTTGAAGCTCGGCCTGAGCAAACCGGAGCTCTTTGCGCGAGCCGCTAGCATGTCTGGCTCTTGCGATCTCACGGGTTTGCGCGGCCGCCCCGACGAGCTGTCGCTCGTTTTCGGGACGGAACAGGACATCGCCGGCGCAGGCGGAGATCTGCTCGAGCTAGCGCGAGCCCTCGGGCGGAGCTCGAAACCCAAACCGAAGCTCTATCAGTGCTGCGGCAGCCAGGATTTCCTGCTCGAAAGCAACCGACGCTTTCGCGATGGTATTGCTCGGTTGGGCTTCGAGCACTTCTACGAAGAGGGCCCTGGCGAGCACGACTGGGCTTACTGGGACGCTGCGATTCAGCGCGTTTTGGCCTGGCTGCCGCGCGGCTGAGGCCCACTCATCACGTGGCAAAGCGGACGCAAGTAGTGGTAGCTTCCGCGCCCATGGCGAACCCCACCGCAACGCTTTCCACCTCGCTCGGCGATGTCGAGATCGAAATCTTCTCCGACAAGATGCCGCTCACGGCGCAGAACTTCATCAAGCTGGCAAAGTCCGGCTTCTATGACGGGCTGCATTTTCACCGTGTGATCGACGGCTTCATGATCCAGTTTGGCTGCCCGCACAGCCGAGACCCGAAGAGCCCCCGCGCCGGTACCGGCAACAGCCCAGACGGCACGATCAAGGACGAGCATCCGGCGGATGCCAAGCTGTCCAATGAACCGGGCACGCTCTCGATGGCCAACACGGGTCGCCCAGACAGCGGAAGCTGCCAGTTTTTCATCAACACCGTGCACAACAGCTACCTCGATTGGTTCACCCCCGGGGCATCGAAGCACCCGGTCTTCGCGAAGATCGTGTCCGGTATGGACGTGGTCAAGAAGATCGAGACCACGCCCACCGCGTCGGGCGATCGCCCGGTGACACCAGTGCAGATGGTCAAAGTGACCGTTCACGACTGATTTCGTGCCGGTTTTCTATGCGGGGGCGCCTCGTACCCCGCGTCGCGCGAGGCGCGCACCCACATTGGGTTACCCGTGGGTGCGTCCCCAGCGCGAGGCGTCCGAGAGCCAGCGCGGCGCACAAGGGTCAAAAAGATTCCGGTGAACCCTTGAGCAGAGGCCCCGAGTCTGTAAATATTTCAGCAGAGTTTGAACATCGCGCCAGATATCCCTCCCCCTCGGCAAAACGTCGCGGGGGAAATCGCTCAAGGGCACGTGCTCGGGCGATACGAGTTGCTGCTGCCGATCGCAGCGGGCGGCATGGCGATGGTGTGGGCTGCACGCGTGAAGGGCACGCGCGGCTTTCAAAAGATCGTCGCCGTCAAGACGATGCTCTCGAAGCTGACGGAGGACGCGCAGTTCGAGCAGATGTTCCTCGACGAGGCCTCGCTCGCTTCACAGATCCGTCATCCCAACGTGGTCGAGATCTCGGATCTCGGCGAACAAGACGGCGTGCTCTATCTCGCGATGGAGTGGATCGACGGTGTGCCACTCAATCAACTGATGAAAGCGGCCAAGCCCGCGGGTGGCGTGCCGCTGGCGGTCGCGGTGCGCATCGTCATGAACGCCTGCGCGGGCTTGCACGCGGCGCACGAGCTACGCGACGCGAAGGGACAGCTCATCGGGCTCGTGCACCGCGACGTGTCGCCGCAAAACATTTTGGTCACGTACGACGGCGTATCCAAAGTCGTGGATTTCGGCGTGGCCAAAGCGACGGCCATGGGTGGCGGCGCGACGATGGCCGGCCAACTCAAGGGCAAAGTCAGCTACATGGCGCCCGAGCAGGTGCGCGGTGAAGCGATCGACCGCCGAGTGGACATCTTCGCGCTGGGCATCGTTTTGTATGCGCTGACGACCGGAAAGCATCCGTTCCGCCGCGAGAACGAAGCCGCCACCATGTACACCATCGCGTCGACCGACCCGGTGGTTTCACCGCGCAAGTTTCTCCCGGATTATCCGGCGAGCCTCGAAGCGGTGCTGCTGAAATCCCTCGCAAAAAATCCCACTGACCGCTACGCGACC
>DATHOI010000258.1:0-22791 GCA_035485095.1 Polyangiaceae bacterium
CAGCGACACGACCCATCGTCGTAGATCCGACGCCGTTCTTCACGGGTCCCCCGCAGGCGCCCGCACCGTACGAAACGGGCTGGAAGGACACGGTTCAGGCCTTCCCTTCGATGGTCAATCGCATCGTGGTGCGTTGGGCACCCCAGGAGAGCCAGGTCAACACGCCAGGCACCAACCAGTTCTCGATCGACCCAACCTCGTTCCCGGACAACGTGAAAGGCCCAGGCTACGTGTGGCACTGCCACATCGTGGGTCACGAGGATCACGACATGCTGCGCCAGCTCGCGCTCGTCAACCCATGGCAAGCGGGCACGGCATACCAGGCTGAAAATATCATCGCCTTCAACAACGTCGACTACCGGGCTCGCGTGAACCACACCTCGGTGGCCAATCAGACGCCCAATACCCGCTTCGATCTCTGGGATCGGGTCAACAACAACGACGGCTCATGGCAGCCGCAGATCAGGTACGCGCTGGACGACCGTGTAACGTTCAATGGCCAATTGTACCGAGCACTGTCGGTGTTCCAATCGCAAAATGGGCAAACGCCTCCCAACAATCCGTCGTTGTGGCAAGTCTTGCCGCAGACATTCTGCGGACAATTCGCCCAATTCTGCCAAGGGAACCCGAACCCCAACGCAGCGCAGTGCCTCTCGGACGGTCTGGCCGGCGACGAGAACACATGCAAAGCGGAGGTCGAACCTTGCCTCGCCTATTGCGCTCCGCAGGTACTGAGGCCGTGCGGCGGACTTTGCAATAACCCGGTCGACTTCAGCGTCGCGGACGGAAGTACCTTCCAGTCTGGCAACGTGGGCACGGGAGCAACCTGCTTCGAGACGAGGTCGCGTCTGTTCCAAGGCGAGAGCAGCAGCTTCGCGGCGGGACGACAACTGACGGTCAACGGCCGTGTGGAGCCGCTCAACGGTAACTGGACGTATCCACTGCCGCCCATGCGCAACGACGGGTACTGCATTCAGATCAGCCCTGGTCAGAATTCGTTTGCCGCGTTTGCAGCGTGGTGAACCCAAACAGACGGCGCGCACGACACGACTCGCGTGACTAGTCACGCGCCGGCACGAAGGCTCCTGGGGGCGACAAGTCCCCAGGAGCTTTACTGCGGTTGAGGCAAACCATGGGCAACACGAGTATCGAACGTGAGATGTCGACCGGTGTGATCATCGGTCGGCTGCTTTTGTTTCTTCTTGCCGCCACGGCGTTCGTCGTGGGCGTCGTTCTCTCGCAAAGGGACGACCACGCTGCAAGCGTCGCCTCCGGGCATTACTCATGCCCGATGCACCCGCAAGTCGTGTCTGCGGCGCCTGGCGATTGTCCGATTTGCAACATGGCACTCGAGCAAGTGCGCGACGTAAAGAAGGGACAGGCCATTGCCGCAACTCGAAGTACCTTCGACGAGGTCAAGCGTCGAGTCGTCACCCAAGTCGTTCGCGCGCCCGCCTCGCTCGATCCCGGCGGAGTCGTAACAGCGGTCCTTCACAAAGAATCGCTCGAGGGGCTCGCACCGGGCGACAAGGCAGTGTTCTTTCGCAGCTCGCAGCCAGCAACGCCAATCTCGGTTCGCCTGAGCGCCGACCGCGTGGCGCCATGGGATTCCTCCACCGTCCAAGTTCGATTCATGTCCGAACAATTGCCCTCCTCAACAGGGGGCACTGGCTGGCTTCAACTTGACGCCCAACCGCGAGAGTTTCTCGTCGTGCCGACGAGCTCGGTTTTGTATTCGGGCGACGGCGCCTATGTTCTCGCCGCCACCCCGGGCGGACACTCGTTCACGCGTCGGTCCATCCAGATCGGCCGGAACCTCGATTCGGGCTATGTCGCCGATCTCTCTGCGGAGCGTCTCGGCGCCGTCGTCGTGCTCTCGGGCCTGAGCGAGGGCGAGCGTGTGGTGACAGCCGACACCTTCTTTCTGGACGCCGAGCGGCGCCTACGAGGAGCTCAAGGCAAAGCGGAGGAGGTAGTCGAATGATTCGGCATTGCGTCGCCTGGTGTACCCGCCACAGCTTGATTGTCGTCGTCATTGCTTTGCTGCTGGGGGTAAATGGTGAGTTGGCTCGCCGCCGATTGTCGCGAGACGCAGTCCCTGATCTGTCGGATCCACAGATCGGTCTCGTGGTCGAGTGGATGGGACATCCCGCAAGCGAGGTCGCGACGCGCGTGACGCAGGTTCTGACCGAAGCGCTCAAGTCTGTCCCGGCCGCGAAGGCCGTACGCGGCGCGTCGATGTCAGGCATGGCGTACGTGGATATCCTGTTTGGTTCGTCGAAAAATTTGGAGCCCGGGCGGCGTGAGATCCAACGCCGTGTCGAGACTCTTCAGGCCAAGCTTCCGCCGACCATCCGCGTGCACTTGGGCCCTCCGGCCTCTGCTACAGGCTGGGTTTACCAATATGCGCTGGTGGGTGAATCGCGATTGCCACTCGCCGTGGGACACCGGCTGCAAGACGAGCTGTTGCGCCCTCAGCTAGAGAAGATTCCCGGCGTAGCCGAGGTTGCATCCGTAGGCGGGACCACCGAGCAAATGTTGGTGGAAACCAACGCCGAGCAGCTCCGAGCGCGAGATCTAGCGTTCAGTGATCTCGTCGAATCCGTGCGCGCGGAGGTTCATGGCAACCCGGACCCTTGGAAAATCGATACCCTTCCATTGCATCTCGGAAAGTCCGACAAGAGGCTGATCGGCGACGTTGCGCACACCAACCTCTCTTCGGACATGCCCATTGGCGTCGCCGACCTCGGGGGCAACCAGCAGGTTGCGGGTGGAATCATCATCGCCAAGCGCGACGCGGATCCAAAGGCGGTCATCGAAGCCGTCGAGCAGAAGCTTCAAGAGGTGAAGCCACACCTCCCGCGCTATCTCAAGCTCGTCACGATCTACAACAGGATGGACCTCGCCAATCGCGTGGAGCACACGCTCTTGCGCGCGTTGGCCGAGGAAGTGGGCGTCGTCGTGCTCGTGATCTTGATGTTTCTGTTGCACGGGCGAAGCGCGTTGGTCCCCGCCCTTACTCTGCCGCTCGTGCTCTTGCTGACATTCGGTGGCATGTATTTGCTCGGTATCCCAGCCACGATCATGAGCTTGGGAGGCATCGGTATCGCGCTCGGCATGGCCGTCGACGCAGACGTGGTGGCACTAGAAGCCTGTCACCGTCGCATTGAGACGCTAGGCGCGAGCGCGCCCCAGTCTGACCGGCGAGCTGCGATGATCAGCGCTGCTGGCACGATTGCGCCGGCGATTCTGACTTCGTTGCTGATCACCGCGCTCAGCTTCCTGCCGGTATTTGCGTTTACTGGTGAGACCGGCAGGTTATTGCGTCCGCTCGCCACGACCAAGACGCTCGTCATCCTCGCGGCGGCCATCGTTGCCGTCACCGCAGCTCCGGCGTTACGCGATCGACTGGTGCGCGGTCGGATCTTGCCCGAGTTCGACAACCCAATCACCAAGACGCTGGTTCGGATCTATCGCCCGTTCGTCACGTTCGCCTTGGCTCGACCGACACTCACGCTAGCCACTGCAGCGTTGGCCGCGGCATCCTGTTTTCCAATCATGACTCGGCTGGGCGGAGAATTCTTGCCACGTGTGGACGAGGGCGATCTCCTGTTCATGCCAACCACGCTGCCCGGCGCCTCAGTGGGAGATTCGGCAGTTCAACTGAGCCGAATGGATAAGACGCTCGCGCAATTCCCGGAGGTAGCCGAGGCGTTCGGCAAAGTAGGACGCGCCAATTCCGCCACTGATCCAGCGCCGTTTTCCATGGCCGAGACGACGATTCGCCTCAAGCCGCGCGCACAATGGCCCAAAGTCCCGCACGCTCGTTGGTATTCGAGCTGGGCACCAGGTGCGCTCAAGAGTGCTCTCGGCATTCTCTGGCCCGAACAAACGCAGGAAACGACCGCTGAGCTCGTCGACAAACTCGATCGCGCCACTCGCACTCCGGGTTGGGCGAGCGCCTGGACGGCGCCGGCACGTGCGCGCATGGACATGATGTCCACGGGTGGCGTGCGGACACCGGTGGGTATTCGCATCGTCGCCGCAAACCCAGCTCGCCTGGACGCGGTCGGCACCGCCGTGCAGAAGTGGGCTGCGCAATTGCCTCACACCAAGAGCGCGGTGTTCGAATCGCTCGGCGGTGAGCCCTGGCTGAGGTTCGACCTCGAGCCCGCTGCGCTGGCGAAGTATCACGTCGACCCGGCGCTTGCCCTATCCACGGCGGATTTCGTGATCAGTGGTGGACAAGTCAGCGAACTGACCTGGCACGGGCCGCGCGGGACCGAATTCCGTCCCAAGCGATTCGTGGTCGAACACGGACACCACCCCGGGGAGAGCAGCCTCGCTCCCGACAAGCAGCCTTATCGGCTGCGCGTCGCACCGGACATGAACATGAAGCGCGTCGATGCCGATCAGCTGCGGGAGATCACCGTGCGCTCGGAAACCGGGGAGGTAGTCCCTTTGGGGCTGCTTGGGCACCCCAGGTACGACACCGTACCCGCGTCGATCCGTACCGAAGACGGCGAGCTGGTCGCCTACGTATATGTCGACCCAGATTCAGGCACCGATGTCTCGAGCTACGTGAAGGAGGCACAGCAGAATCTGAGCGCGGCTACCGGCAGCGGAGAGATCCACCTCGAGCCCGCAGAGCGCATCGAATGGACGGGGCAATATCAGCTCATGGCCGCGGGCCAAAAGCGGCTCTTGTGGATCGCGCCAATGGTTGCCATTTTGATGTTTGGGTTGCTGCTCCTGCAATTCAGGAGCGTCACCGAAGCGCTGATCGTCCTCATCTCGGTCCCATTCGCGCTCGTGGGCAGTCTTTGGACGCTCTTTCTCCTGCACTACCCCATGTCCGCGCCAGTCTGGGTCGGCCTGCTGTCAACGGTTGGCCTCGCGATGCAAACCGGAGTCGTGATGGTGGTCTACATCGATGACGCTTTCCAGCGCCGTGTGCGCGAGGGCAAGCTCCGAACTCGTGAAGACATCATCGAGGCCCACGCCGAAGGAACCGTTCAGCGATTGCGGCCCAAGCTCATGACGATTGCGACGATGGCCGTCGGCCTATTGCCGCTCCTTTGGACAGATGGCGCCGGCGCCGAAATCATGAAGCGTGTTGCAGCGCCGATGCTGGGCGGACTGGTAACCAGCGCCTTCCTCACGCTCGAGGTTATCCCCGTACTGTATACGCTTTGGCGCTCGTATCAGCTGCGGCTCGCGCAGCGGGATGAGACGCCTATCGAGGTTCTATCGCCCCCAAGCCCCGACGCCATTCTCGCACGAGCTGCCTCGCGGCAATCGCCGTAACGATCGCAGGCCCGGTCGCCAGCCCACCGACACTCGCAAGCGAAGTCCTAGCTGAGGCGTTCGCCGAACTGAATGATCAAGCTGCCGAGCAATACGACGAAGACGCCGAGCCAGGTCGGCCATGAGACGTGCTCAGCGAACGCGAACCGCCCGAACAGCACGCTCATGACGGCAAAGAGCCCCACGTAGGCGCCGAGGCATCTCCTCCGACCTCAAGGAGTGCGGCAATGGTCAATACCAGTAGTTGCGAGACGCTACGATTCATCGCGCTGAGCTCCTCTCGGCAAATAGCAGCCAAGACTAAACAGTGACGGAAGCAGCGGAGACGCTCGCCGAGCTTGCGAGACAATCGAACGCGTGCGTCATGACCCACCATGAAGGTTCGCGCGGCTTCGGAGAACCACGATACTCACCCCGCTCGCCAGACTTTCATCCAAGCCGGGCCGCGCCCCCTGATCGCGCTGTCGCCGATCTGTGCCAAGCGGGCCACATGCGTCAAAGCCTGGTGCAACTTGAGCCATGATACCGTAGGTCAGCGTCGGCACACGAGTTGCTGACTAGGGTCAGGGCGAGCGCTCGACGCGCGCCCGGAAAGCAAAAGATGGCAAAGAGACGCACGTCGTATTTGTTGTTGTCCCTGGCATCAGGCGCTCTCGCCTCGGCCGCGGTAGTGCCGGGTTGTTCGGGCACTGAAACGTCGTCGACCCCAGGTGGCGCCGGCTCCGGCGGGGTCGCTGGTGTATCCGGTGGGGCCGCCGGCGCCGCTGGGCCGTGCGGTGGGCGCGTGTGCGGGACCATCATCGATCCCAATGGCGGCGCAACGACAGTGGTCACTGGGGTCGTCATAGCGCCGTCGGGAGGAGCTGGCGGCACTGCTAGTATTCCCGGGGAAGCGGGCGCGCCAGGCGAAGCGGGCGCCAGCCAAGGCGGCGCTGGCCCCTGCGGCGGATACCCTTGCGGTTCCGTGATCAGCCTTGGCGGCGGCACGGGCGACGCTGGCGCGAAGCCGTGAGCGAGCCATTCACGCTCGAGTGGCTGGGCGGTCCTGCCGAGTTCCACTTCCGCAAGGCTCGCCCCGAAGGTGACTTCGATTGGGCGTCGCTCGAGCCTTCACGCTACCCGCCGTCACTGGTGGCGGCCGCACGTGAAGTGTGGATGGGGATTGTGCTCGCGGAGTATGCGGCGATCGCCGCCTTCGCCGACGTCGTCGGGGCCTTGACTCAAGCGCGCGCGCCGCTCGATCTGATCGGCATGACGGGAGATTTTCTGGCCGACGAGGTGCGGCACGTCGAGCTGGCGAGCCGCGTCGTGATGCAGCTGGGCGGAGCACCGGCTCGCTCATTCGACACGACACAGCTCGCGCCGCGCACGCCCACTGCGCAAAATGCCGCTCAGCGCGCGAACGAGCTCGCGCTACGCATTGGGTGTATCGCCGAAGTGTTCGCCAGCGCTACCGCGGTGCCGATCATGCGTGAGACGACGCACCCACTCCTGCGCTCGGTGTACGAGAGCATCTTGCGTGACGAAGCTCGACATCGTCGCTTCGGCAGTTTGTACTTCGAGTGGGCAGTCGACCGCTTGGACGCCGCTGAGCGCGCGCGCCTCGGCGCGGTCGCGCTCGACGCCCTGCAAGTCTACGCGCCGCTCTGGCGCAACGCCGCAACGCTGGACGACACACGCCCCGAATGGGCCGGCTTCGACGTCCACGATCTGGGGTGGATGGTGCCGTCCCGCTATGTGCCGCTCGCGCGCAGCGTCGTGCGCGACGAGATCTTGCCGCCAATGCGCGAGCTCGGTTTGGTCTTACCAGAGCAAGAGCTCGAGACCCTGCTCGCTTGAGCCGGCTAAGGCTCGGTGCATGTCGACGGCACCGTGCACGTCAGGTCAGTCGCGTCGCAGCTCTGGGCGACGAGCGCATCGACCGCGGGATCCGAGGCCTCGCAGTCCGCGGGGCGAGGCGTGGACCCTAAGCAAAGCGCGATCAGATATTGTTCACCGTCCTGCGGAACGCTTATGCCGAAGTCCACACACACGTCATGGCTGCACGTGTAATTATATCCTTCGAAGATCGGACAGTCGGCGTCGGACGAGCAGGCGGTCGCCCTGCAGTCTGCAGGAGACCAGCCCAAGATGGTGTCGTCACCAGGCACGTACGACGACGAGCAAATGTAGAACAGCCTATCGAGCAACACCGTGTATCCCGTGCCCTGGTCGCAGGTCTGAAACGGCGGGGGCACGTCCGTCGTTGTCTGGCAACCCTGGTCGTTGCATGCCCAGCCAAACTTCAGCCCAGTCGTGTCCCGCAGCTGGCTCGGGTTCTGGCGCGTCCCCGAGCCGCAGGCCGCGAGGAGCAACGCGAACGCGATTGAGGATGCACTTTGGTGGACCGTCGTCTCTCGCATTTCGCTCACCCCGTCCCGGCTGTCAGCGCCCGCTCAACAGTCACTGACCCGTCCGCTCCCACGGGTCAAGTGGTCTTGGATGCGCGAAGCTTAGCGACCTCTTAGGGCGCCCCGAGCGTCATTACGTCGGACGACCCCGCCACGCTCATGGTGAGCACTCCGTTCAGCAGCGTGTAGTCGTAGTCGAGCGTCGTCATGCTAGTCGGGCTGGTGTTGCAGGCAACCGTGGCGTGCAGGGTGTGAACGTCGCTCTGGGTATAGGTCATACCAATGTAGTAGGTCCCCCCGCTCGTACGCTCACCGATTCGGATGGTTTGCGCTGCTGCATCGATCATGTAGACGGCTTGCAGCGGCCCGCTGTACGCGTCACTGCCGTAGTGCGCGTCGCCGGTCTCGTAGTAGTTACCAGTCGTGATCGTACCGCCGGTGTAAGTCGCGCTGTCCGGCGCGGCGCCCGCGTCGGCAAAGCTCGTGACCTTGACGCCCGGCAGGTTGAGCGGCGTCGCCGTGCAGAGCGAAGCACCGCTCGAGCCGCCGCTACCCCCCGAGCTCGCTCCGCCCGCGCCAGCGGAGCCGCTGCTCGCACCGCTGGCACCGCTGGCACCGCCGGAACCCGCCGAACCGCTCGCGCCCCCTGAGCTGGTCGTCCCCGCCGAACCGCTCGCGCCCCCTGAGCTGCTTGCACCGCTTGCGCCGGCTGAACCGCCTGTGCCAGCCGAACCGCCGGCGTTGCTCGGATATGCCGCGAAGCCGAGGCTGAAGTGCGAGACGTTGCCGGTCACGCTCAAGCCGCTGACGGTGCCGCCAATGTCGTCGAATCCGCCGCTCGGGTTGGACCAAAACAGATGCGCCCCTGGTGCCGACGAGGTGAGCGGGATCGTCACCGCAACGGGCTCTGCGAACGTCGTCCCCGACGGCCCAAATTGAAAGGCCAGAGAGGCCATGGCAAACCCTGCCGGCGCGCTCGCGGCCGACACGGAAATCGGCGTCGCAGTCGTGATCGCGTTTGCCGGAACGACGAGCGTCACGCCGTTCTGCATTACGGTGCCGCCCGGCGCGCCAATCAGTTGGCCAGCCGAGACGCCCGCGCTTCCGCCGGCCGAGCTGCCTGCTTCAGTGCCGGTTCCGCCGCTCGCTCCGCCACCTTTTCCAGCCGCGCTGGCTCCCGCATTCCCCTCGGCGAGACTGCCAGCGCTGCCACCACTCCCGTTGCTGCCCGCGCTTCCGTTGGAAGGCGAACAAGCTGCCAAGGAGAGTGCCACTGAGCCGCAACCGAGCCAGGTCCAAGCGATTTGGGAGCGCATTTTTCGAATTTCTCTCCTGTGAAGGGGGTCAGCAACTCAATGGAAGGCTCGCCCAGCCATTGATCATGAATTCGTATCTCGCCTCACGTTTCGCGTGCGCGAGCATGAATGGCCCGGTCAAAATCCAAGATCGAGCACCGGAAGGTTGTCGCCCATGTCGGTGGCTGAGCTACCGCGACCGAGATTGACTACCCCGAGGCCAAGCTGGGCATATTCGTTGTCGCCCCAACACTTCCAATCTCGCGTGTCGAGCTCGGCGCTGCTGACGAAGCCCGACTTCGAAGCAGTCACGGCAAGGACGCTGCGCCCCGTACCGAGGTTCACGACCGGCAGATTGTCGCCCATGTCGTTCGGATTGCCGCCGCGATCGCTGGTGTCGCCCAAGCCGAGGCTGCCGAGCGCGTTGTCTCCCCAACATTTGAGAGAGGCATTGTCGAGCACCGCGCAGGTGTAGCTGTTGCCGAGCGCGACACCCGTCGCGTGACGGCCGGTGCCGAGATTGACGGCGTTCAGCGCATCGCCCATCTCGCCGGGGTTGCCGCCGCGCGGCGCGGTGTCGCCGAGCCCGAGCTCGCCGTTGACGTTGGCACCCCAACACTTGAGCGAGTCATCGTCGAGAATGACGCACGTGTGATAAACCCCCGCGGTGATGCTCTTCACGCTGCGCCCCGTACCGACGCTGACCGTGGGCAGGTTGTCGCCTAGGTTCGGCGCGTAGTCGCCGCGCTCGACTTGGTCGCCGAGCCCGAGCTGACCAAGCGATTGGTTCGTGCCCCAACACTTGACCGTGCCGTCGCTGAAGAGCACGCAAGCGTGGAACGAACCCGCGGCGACCATCACCGCGCTCTTCGTGGTGCCGATCAGTGCGCGCTGCAAATTGTCACCCATCTCGCCCGGTTGATCACCGCGACACTGCGCGTCTTGGAAGGGGTCTTGCTCGCCGACACAGAGCTCGCCACCGCCGTCCCAACCCCAACACTTCACGGTGTGGTCGTCGAGCACGGCGCAGACATCGACGGACTCGGCAGCAATGCTGAGCGCGGTGCGCCCCGTGCCGAGGTTGATCGCCGGCAACGCATCGCCCATCTCGTTCGGTTGGTCGCCGCGATTTCGTGTGTCGCCCTGACCGAGCTGGCCGTAATTGTTCTTGCCCCAGCACTTCACGGAGTGATTGTCGAGCAGCGCACACGCAAAGGAGTCGCCTGTGACGACGCTCGTGGCGCGCCGACCCGTGCCGAGATCGAGGGGCTTCAGGCTCGCGCCCATTTCCCCAGGATTGCCGCCGCGAGTGGCGGTGTCGCCCTGACCGAGCTGCCCTTGGTCGTTCCTGCCCCAACACTTCACTTCACCCTTGCTGCTCATGGCGCACACAAAGTCGGAAGCGGGCACGACGAGCGCTTCGCTCTGACACGTCGCCGAGCAGCCGTCGCCGGCCGTGAGGGCACCGTCGTCGCATTGCTCGCCGGGCTCGACGATGCCGTTGCCGCACACCGGTGCGCGGCTGTTCGCACACGCCCCTGCGGCCTTGACCGCGAGCGCAGCGAAGCCGGCTGGTTCGTCGCAGGCGACGCTCACGGTGCTACCGCTGCAACCGCAGTACTCGGCGATCGTCTTGCATGCGGGACCACTCGGACGGGCTTCACACGTGGCTTGCGCTGCGCAGCCATCAGCGATCTTGAAGACGCACACGTCTTCCCCCGTGCAATCGAGATCGGTCGCGCACGACGCGCCGACGCTGCCACCGCCTACCGAGCTGCCACCGCCAACCGAGCTGCCTGAATTGCCGCCATTCGCGGAGCTGCCGCCATTCGGCGCGCTGCCGCCATTCGCGGGGCTACCGCCGCTCGCCGAGCTACCGCCGTTTGCGGAGACGCCGCCGGCCCCGTTGCCACCTACAGTGGCTGCGCCAGAAACGGAATCCTCCCCGCTAGCGCCGAAGGGTCCAACCGAGCTCCCGCCGAGCGCGTTGCTATCGGCGCCGCCGTTCCCATTGCCTCCCTGAGTCGCGCCGCCGTCTCCATGACCCAGTGAGTAGCGCTGACCAGTGCACGCGGCGAGCACGAGCGCGAGCCCCGCCCAGCGAACAGAGTGCGTCATGCTAGCCAATGGAAACGAGCGCCGAACCTTGATCACCGATTCGTGCCTCGATCGATCAAGGATTGCACGTGCCGTGCGTACGGGCTCCCCGGGTGCTGCGTGAGGAAGGTCTGCGCTAGGCGCTCGACCAAATCGAGATCGCCGAGCGCCGCGTGAGAGTCGATGCGTAACACCTGTGCTTCGGGCAACAAAAGCCCAGTCGGATAGCTGTGCTCATACTGGTCGATTTGGCGCAGCGCCAGTGCGGGCTCGTTTGCAGCCAACGCCGCGCGGACTGCATGAATGGCGGCCATTTGCGCGGCAAGCTCGGATTCTGCAGGCGTCTCGAAGCGCGCGGTTCCGGTTCCGAGCGGTCCAGTCGACGCTTCGGAGCCGTTTGGGACGACGGACGAGAGTGGGGCCGCGGCAATCGCCGCGCGGTCGGCGCGAGCCAGCGCCTTCTCAGCTGGCGCCGAGGACGGCGACGCCGCTTGGGCTTCGTCGACTACGCCCTCGCCCTGCGCGACGACCGCCGGCGGAGCGCCACGGATCGGCGCAGTTGTAACCGCGACCGCGGTCTGCACCGGATTTTCTGCCGCTGTCGGCCTCGGCACCTTCGCTATCAGAGACGCGGCACCGACGCCCGCTAACCCAATTGCAAACCCGAGGGCAGCCCATTTCAACCACAACGCGCCGCCTGCGACCTTCGCGGCGCTCACGGCACTGGTCGTCGTGGTCGCAATACCGGACGCAGCGAGTGCCATGCCGAGCGCGCGCAACAAGTGTTGCCGAGATTCGGGCGATGGCGCATCGAGCGCTGCCGACGAGACGACCACGCGCTCCCATTCACCTGCGCCACCATCCAAGATTCGTCGAGGTAGTTCCATCATCGGCTTCCTTCGATTTGGCCGCGTGCTTTTAGCCGTTTGACGATCTGTTCGAACTCGATACGCGCGCGCCGCAACCGCGACGCGACGGTGCCCGGTGGGATACCGAGAAGCGCGGCAATTTCCGCCGCGGTCTGCTCCTCCAGCTCGTACAAAATGAACACTGCGCGCGTGTCGTCCGACAAGCTGTCGAGGATCTCGTCGAGCACCGAGCGCGCTTTTCGTTGATCGATGATCTCGTCGGCGCGCGGGGTTGGGTCGGCGTGGTCGAAGGATTCGAGCCCGCTCACTTCGCGCTGCCGAGCGATGCGCCGCCGCGCGTCGGAAGCGACGCGAAGCGCCGTGCCGAACAGAAACGCGCGCTCACTGCCGAGCGTGATCTCCGGTAGCTTCCGCGCCACGATCAACCAGACTTGTTGGGTCGCGTCGTCCACACCACTGAGCGGAACGCCGAGTCGTCGCAGCGAACGCCAGACGAAGTCCAGCTGCTGCTCGACCAGCAGATTGAGGCGTTCCTCCGCCGAACCGAGCGCCAGCTCGCGCGGCTCGAAGTCCGGGGTCGCGAAGCTGTACTGCTCGGGGCTCATGGGCAAGGGGATCAATCTCTCAATGGAACGAAGCCGGCGCGATTGATCACAAGAAATGCAGCGCGACACCGAAGGATGCCCGCCCCAGCGCCAACGGCGCCTGATATGCGAACGTCGCGGGCCCGAAAGGCTCGAAATAGAAGGCATCCCGACGGAGCGGAGCGTCGACTCCAGCGCTTGCCTCGAAGGAAAGGAAGCGCCACGGGGTCCATTCCAGCCGTAAAAGCGCGCCGACAGTGAGCCAGCTCAGGGTGTGTGACTCGGGGTGGGCGATCGTCTCGCCAGAGGCCTCGAGCGCGCCACCAGCGAAGGCCACGCACGGTCGGACCACGAACGAGCGGGAGATGTCGAGCTCCGCGGGACAGCCCTCCAGGCGCAGCGTCGTCCAATGCAGGTGCGCGGGCCCGTCGCTCGTGCTCGGCGTGTTGCCGCCTACCGCGGAGAATGCGAGCCGAAGCGTCGGCGCGAGTGAGACGCGCGACGCCCGGCCAGGCGCCATCCTCGCTTCGAGGAAAGGCTCAATGAGCAGCAGTGCCGTACCCGTGCCTGCATTGAGCGCGCCCAGGTCAACGCCGACCGCGGCTCGGAAGCGCGTTTTCTCGGGAGCTTCGGCTGCTGGCGCCGAGACGCGCACGGCGGCTCGCGTTGCTTGCGGAGCGGGCGGAGCGGGCGCTGGGTCAGCCGACTCCGTCGCTGTAGTGAGTGCTTCTGAATCCACCGACAACGCTGCGAACAGGGACAACGCGTTGAACACCTCCGGACACGACTCGCCGATGATCGTACGCTCCGCTGAGATTTCCTCCGGTTCCCCCGGTTCGACGATCGAAAACGCGCCGCTCAGTTTGCCCGCCTCTGCGTCGCGAATGGTCACTCGGAACGTGCGTGCTCGTTCGCCCGACGCGGCTCTCCGAACCCGTGAAGTGCGGGCCAGCACAGCGCTCAGAAAGTCGGCGCCGCTCTCGCACATGGGCACGGCGTGGTATTCGACGCGGATCGGCTCGGCGACACCGTCCGCGCGAGCTTCGCCACAAAGACAGAGCGAGGCAGCCAGGCCTAAGCCGACGTATGACAAGAGCAACCGCGTTCGCGACATGGATCATCACGAACATAGTCGGTATCGCGAAGACGGCGCTAGAACGGCTTTCAACGCGGGCGATGAGGCTTCATTGACGCAACCAACCGCTCAGTGAACGCTCCTGACATGAGAGCTCGGCGCGCGCGAGGTGCAGGGTCAGCGGTCGTGTTGCTCCTCGTGGCATGCGCGCCGGTCCCTGCGGCGACGCCAATCGTCACGCTCACTGTCCCCAGCCAAGTGACGCCGACGAGCCCCGCGCCTGAGCCAGCGGGCAACGCAGCACCCGCGACCGAGCCAGTGCCGGATCACGAAATGACTCCGGAGGAAGCTGCGGAGAACCCTGCGCTGCGCGCGGCCGTCCAGCAGCTCGATGACTGGGCGACTTCGACATTGCGCATTGCTTGGACGAGCTCGTCGCGTTCAGAAAAAGCATGCTTTGACGCGCACGACCAGGCGATCGCTTGTGCGGGCGCGGTGCATCGCACGGAGAAACGCCGCAAAATCGTCAGCCAAGCGACGCTGACGAACTCGGGAACCTTGCCGCTCGAGTGTTGGCCCGTGGCAGTCCTCGACAGCGAGAACCCCAACTACGAACGCACCCGCGTCGCAGCCGGGCAGGGCACCACGCCGCTCCAACCCGGGCAAAGCGTGGTGCTTCCCAAAGTCGAGTCGCGCGAAGGTGAGTCGATGTTCCGTGGCTCCGCGGTCATCTGCAGTATCTCGACGGCCATGCTGTCGCAGTTATTGGGCGTCGATCTATCGCCAGTAGTGGGGCGAGCCAGTCGTTCACTGCTCGTGATCGCAAGCGCGGACTCGTATCAGTTCACAGCTGCTGACTCACGCCCGCCAGGCCTGTTCCAGTGGTTCGAAGGCGAGGTGCTCTTGAAGTGACGCGCGACATCAACCGACCGCTGATGTCGAAATCTCATCACGTACGCGCCGCGCGTGGCAGAAAAGGGACACGTGGCGCAAAGGGGCGCCAAGCGGTCCGGTGCCGCGGAGGTAACGCGGGCCCTCCACGGCGCCACTCAGGCAAGACGGATTACAGGCGCCCGTCGGTCTCAATCTCGGAATCCAACGACTCGCTACAGCGGTGCGAGACAAATCGCGCACAATGGACGAACCGTGCATCTACACCGTAGGGGTGAGGATGAGTGCGCTGACCGACTCTCGGATCTGGTTGCCGAGCCGCACGGACGAGACTACGTTTTGTCGTTGTGAGCGCAGGAGTTCCGATGCGACGTCTTCTTTTTCTTGCCGCGCCCGCTGCGCTGCTGCTCGCGGTCGGTTGCGAAGCCAAGATACTCGGCAACAACCAGCCACGTGAAGGCAACGGCGCCACCGGGCAGGCAGGCGGATCCGGAACAACCAGCAGCGGCGCGGCTGGGACCGGCGGCAGCGCAGCTCTGATGCTGGCGACTGCTCTCGCGACTCCGGACCCCTGCACCAGTAACGCTCCGGGGCCGCGCAAGCTCTGGCGCCTGACCGCCGCTGAGTTCACCGCCAGTATCCGCAGCATCTTCGGCGACACCTCCACAGCAGCGCCGATCGCGACAGTGTTCAGCGACCCGTCGGTGCTGGGCTTCTCGATCGACGCCAATGCTCTCCTCGTGCAGGGCCTCAACGCCTCGCAGCTCGAGGACAACGCCGAGGCGGTCGCAGCCTGGGCTGCCTCCTCGAACAAGCTCGCCGGCATCGCGAGTTGTGCTGCGTCGACCAGCGGTGCGCCCGACTCCGGCTGCGCCACGCAGTTCATTCAGGCGTTCGGTAAGCTCGCCTTCCGCACCACCCTGGCTTCGAGCGACCCGCGCATCGCCAGCTACAGCAAGCTGTTCATGTTGGGTAGCTCCAACTCGGACGGCGCCCAGGTGGTCATCTCCGCGATGCTGCAGTCCCCGTACTTCCTGTACCGGAGTGAGCTCGGCGCTCCCAGCGGCGGCACGTTCACCTTGACGCCGTACGAGGTAGCAACGGAGATCGCCTACACGCTCACCGGCACCACGCCCGACAGCACCTTGCTTGCGGCGGCAGACTCCGTGAGCTCCGGAAGCCTGTCGATGTCGTCGATGATCGACCAGCAGACGAGCCGCCTCGTCACGAGCGGCAGCACGACGAACTCGACGGCCGTGATGGGTTTCATGGACGGTTGGCTCGGGCTCTCGCGCCTGTACACGACCGCGCACGACGCTACCGTCTACCAGCTGTCGGCCCCACTCCAACAGGACATGTGGACCGAGTCGCAAGACCTGATCATGGAGGCATTCAATGGCAACGGTACGTTCGCCTCGGTGCTGACCGCCGACCACTCCTTCTTGAATCAGGAGCTGGCGACGTTCTACGGCATCTCCGCCAACGGCTTGAGTGACTCGTTCAGCAGCGTGAAGTACGCCGGGATCACCCCGCGTGACCCAGGGCTTCTGGCGACGGGCACCATCATGAACGGCTACGCCCGGCCCGACACCGACTCGCCGACTCAGCGGGGTCACCTGATTCGCACGCGGCTACTGTGCCAGTACATCAGCCCGCCACCGCCCGGCCTGAACACCACATTCATGCCGTCGAGCGCGGTCGAAACCACGCGGGATCACTTCATCAACGAGCACGAGCACGGCGCCTGCGCCACCTGCCACAAGCAGATGGACTGGATCGGCTTTGCCTTCGAGAACTACGACGGCTGGGGGCGCTATCGCACCACCGACAACGGCCTGCCCACCGTCGACACGGCGACTATCTTTTCCGACCCGGAAGGGAAGGACGACAACGTGACCGGAGTGTCCGGAGCAGGCAGCCTGTCGGCATTCCTCGCCCAAAGCGACGACTTGACCCGCTGCATGGAGAGGTACTGGACCTACTACACCTACGGGTCGAGCACTTGGGCGCAGGACGCTTGCACGTACAACGCCGTCTACAACGAGTCGAAGAGCAACGGCTTCACGGTGAAGAGCACGTTGCAGGCCATCATCCACGCCGCGACTTTCACGACTCGCGTTCAGGATCAGTAAGGAGACCGACGAGCCATGCCTACTCGCAGACAGTTCCTTACCAGCGCCGGCGCCGGGCTGCTCCTCGCTCCGTTCATCAACGCGGGCCTGCGCCGTGAGGCGAAGGCCGCGAGCAGCACCTCCAAGCGGCTGCTGGTGTTCTGCTCGATGGGCACGTATCCGCCACTTTGGACGCCCACCGTGTCGGGCGAGACGATCAGCAGCTGGAGCGCGATGACCCAGCCGCTGTCGGCGGCGGCCGACAACATCGTGCTGGTCGAGGGGATGCCCAGCGGCAACCCGAATGACGGGCACGGCTCATCGGACAGTCTGACTGGCCAAGGCTTCGGCTACTACGCCGTGAACAACGTGCCGATAGTGAAGCTCTCGGTCGATCAGTTCGTCGCGAACAACTTGGTGCAGGCCGGCGTGAACCGGCCGATCGCCTCACTGTTACTGGGCGCGAACTGCAACGAGAACGGCGGACTGTCCCAGTTCTACGGCGGCCCGAACGGCGGCAATTTGCCCACGATCGGCTCGCCGCTCTCGGCGTACAACACCGTGTTCGGCGCGGCCATGCCCAGTGGCTCGGCCATGTCGGCGCAGGCACTGCTCGCGCGGCGGCAGAGCATTCTGGACACCGTCACGGGCGAGATCACCGGTTTGCAATCGACACTGGGTAGCAACGAGAAGGCGAAGCTAGACGCCCACCTCGACTCCATCCGGCAGCTCGAGAACAAACTGATGGCCAGTTCGGGAGTCTCGTCGTGTACCAAGCCTGCGACGCCAGGCGCCGACAGCACGTTCCAGTACATGGGTGACATGGACGCGATGGCGGCGAACCTGATTCACCAGCAGATCATCGTCAGCGCGTTTGGCTGCGACATCACACGCGTCGCGTGCCTCGAGTACGGCAACGATCAGAAGCTGATGGTGAACGCGATGGGCTTGCCCTACGACGATCAGCACGGCGGCTACATCCACAGCGGCGCGTCTTCGAACTACGCCAACCTGGTCCTGTTCGAGGCATACCTGGCAACGCAGTTCGTGAGCATCATCAACGCGCTCAAGGCGGTACCCGACCCGCTGGGCACGAACGGCCAGACGCTGTTCGACAATACGTTGATGATCTGGGCGCGCGACATGGGCGACGCGCAGAACCACAACCAGCAGTCGATGAGGTTCGTGCTGGCGAGCGGCAACGGCGGCTACTTGAAGACCGCCACGGGCGGCCGTTACGTCAACTCGACCGAACGCCACGAACGCATTTTGTTGAACGTCTGCGAGGCAATGGGCATCTCGAGCTACACCGGCTTCGGCGACCCCATGTTACCGACCAAAGAGCCGCTTCCCGACATCAGCGCGTAAAAAGTGGGGCCGTAGCTCCTTAGCCAGATCCCACAGAAGCAGCGCCACCGGCGTTCGGGCGGGCTCGCCGAGATCAAAGCACCGACTCGCGGGAATTGAGCTTCAGGTGATGGAAGTGACCGATAGCCTGATCGCGGATGTACCGGTGCGCACCAAGCTACTGCAAACGCTGGTTGCGGCCGTGGGTCTTGGCCTGTTTGGCTGTAGCGGAGCGCAATCTGCCGCGCCTCCCCTAGGTGGCGGTGGGGAGCAGGGTGTAGCCGGGGCCGCCGTAACTGAGTCGGGAGGGGCCGCCGGAATGGCTACCACGACGGCTGGAGGCTCTCCCAACACAGCAGGCGCTGGGGTCGGCGGCAACGCGACCGGCGGCAACGCGACTGCCGGTAGCTCGACAGGCGGCAGCGCAACGGGCGGGAACGCCACCGGCGGAAACTCGAGCGGTGGCAACGCAATGGGTGGCATGGCCGCGGGAGGCAGCACCGCTGGCGGCAGTGGCGGTATCTCCAGCTCTGCCACGACGACCATTCCCGGAAGCGGATGCACGCCGCCTGCGGCGTACGCCAATCTTTTCATCGGTCTCTTGGGGCAGACGCAAGCGACGAGTGACGCCAAGCTCACCGCCGCGTGGTCGCAGCTGTTCAACCCCTCGAATGCGAACACCATCTTCTACACCGGCCCAGGCACGGGCGAGGCGTATGTGAAGGACATCGCGGACAACGACGTGCGCACCGAAGGCATGTCATACGGCATGATGATCGCACTCCAGCTCAACCATCAGACCGAGTTCGACGAGCTGTGGACCTTCGTGAAGAACCACATGTGGAAGGGCAACACCATCGCCTGGCAAGTGAACACGGACGGCTCCGTGAAGGGGGCTGGTGGAGCACCCGACGGCGACGAGTGGTTTGCGGCCGCCCTCGTTTTTGCCTCGCACCGCTGGGGAAGCACGTCCGGGAAGTACGACTACGCGACCGAGGCTCAAAAGACGCTCGACCTGGTTCGGACCACCGACTTCAGCTCGGCTCAATCGCTCGTCCGGTATTACACGGGCACCGACTCGAATGGCACGGACGCGTCATACATGCTGCCGGCCTACTATCAGACGTGGGCCTGTTTCGACACCGCCAACGCCACCTTCTGGAACAAAGCGCTCACGACGACGCGCGCCTGGCTGCAGACCGCGGCCGGCACCACGGGCAACATTGGCGATCAGTCTTCGTTCGCGGGTCAGACCACGAACTCGAGCGGTGACGACAAATTGCGCACCGTCGCGAACTTCATGAGCGACTACAACTTCTTCGACGCCGATCCCTTCGAGGCGACCTATGCGAGCGAATATGCCACCTGGGTCAGCGCCAATAACAACGGCTCGATCGCGATGCTCGCGTGCAATGGCTTGCTCGGCTTCGGCTTGCCGGCCGCCACGGGCAAGCCCTTCGTGCAGAAGCTCTGGTCCGCGGCCATTCCGACCGGCAACTTCCGCTACTACGACGGCGCGCTCTATACGATCGCGCTACTGCACGTGAGCGGTGCGTTCCGACTCTGGTGAACCGCGGAGGGCCGGTCGTCGTGATTCGGCGACTCCGTCTCAGCGACTCGAGCTCCGCTTCGCGGAGTCCGTCCCCCGTTGCTGTCGCTGCCTTTCAGCGCGTATTCGAGAGGAACGCGGGTGGTGGAGGGGAGCCTCTGGCCAGGGAAGCTTCACGATGCGATGGTCGTAGCTCGTCTGGGCCAGTTCAGTATGGCATCAGATGCACTAGCGGGGCAGGAGGCGGATCAAAATGAATTTAGCTAAATACGGAATCGGTATCGTGAGTGTACTGGCCGCGACAGCGGGCATCGCCGCATGTGGTTCCAGTTCCGGCGGGGGCGACGGCGGGGGGACGGGTGGCGAGACCAGTGGTTCTGCCGGCACCTCTTCCATAGCTCAGGGCGGGGCTGCGGGCGGCGCTACGTCAGGCAGCGGCGGTGCCATGTGCACGTCGGTAGGGACCCCGGCGGGCTGTCCCGATCTCGTGACCTGCATGAATGCACACTGCAGTACACAAACGACAAGCTGCTTCGGAGCCGGCTACGCAACCGCAAATTTTTCGGGCGGGACATGCAGCGCCTTCCTCGGCTGCATTGGGGCGTGCTCATGTACGGACTTCGGCTGCCTGACCTCGTGCATTCCGAGTAGCGACTGCCAAACCTGTCAAAACGACGTCGATGCCTGTGAAAGCGCGAACTGTCAGGCTCAAGAAACCGCGTGCCCCGGGACGACCAACTAAGCCTTAGGGCTGCTCGACGACCTCGGCGGCGCAGCCCAGAAATTCCCAGCAAAAGCAGCGAGGCGGCAGCCACAGCGGCGCGTGCCGCGCGACCGT
Source organism: Polyangiaceae bacterium (assembly GCA_035485095.1). GTDB lineage: Bacteria > Myxococcota_A > Polyangia > Polyangiales > Polyangiaceae > PMG-095. The sequence goes on from DATHOI010000258.1 coordinate 20,354, forward strand.
GCGAGAACGCGCTCGCGATGGCTGCCGCCTATTTCGTGGTCACCAGCACGCCACCGTCTGGATCGACGTCATTGGCCGCGTTGCCGAGATCGATGACGCCGAGTGTAGCGGCTGTCCAGTAAACGTGGTTGCAGTCGAGCGCGATCGAGAACGGACTGAGGTAGGGCGCGCTCGGGTTGAGAGCGAGGGCGTCGCCGCCAGCTAGCGAAGCGCGCATCAACGTGTGGTTGTTGACGAAGTCTTGCAGCCAGTAGACGTGCTCCGAATCGACCGCGAGATCTTGCGGGGTGCCCTGCACAGTCGCGAGTATGACGGGCGCTCCGCCGTTCAACGCGGCCTTCATGATGTTGTTGCCGAAAAGATTGGCCCAATAGACGTTGCTCGAATCGACGACGAGTGCCGTGGGCGAGCTTTGGCCGGAGGCGATCACGGTCGGCGTGCCGCCCGTGACAGGCACCTTCAACACACGCCCCAGTGCGACCGGGTTGTCCAGAAAACCCCAACCGAGCGTCGTGTAGTAGACATTCATCGAGTCGACCGCAATGGCGTCCGGGTGAAATTCGTGATCCGCCAAAACCGTCACTTGCCCGCCGTTTTTCGACACCTTCAGCACTTGGCCGTCGCTCTGGCCAGTGGCTGAGTTGATCCAATAGACGTTGTCTGCGTCGAGCGCGAGGCCGCGCTGGCTCGGGTCCGAGAGCTGCGCCACGGGACCTGTCGCAAGCTCAGTCCACGCGCCACCCGCGATGGGCGCTTTCATCAGGGAGCCATCGGTGTTGAACCAATAGATGAACGTGCCATCGACGGCGAGCCCGTGCGGCAAACTTTGTTGGTCGGCGATCAGCACCGGTGTACCACCCGCCAACGGCATGCCCAAAATCTGGTCGTAGCTCTGCGCCCAATACACGTTGAGCGCATCGACCACGAGATTGCCTGGATCGCCGTCCGCCCAACTGAGCGTTTTGGAATCATCGCCGGTCATCACGCCGCCAGCACCCGCGTTGCCGTCTGCCGTTCCATCACACGTTGGCGCGGATGCGGAGCCTGGCGCTTGCAGCCCGGTGTGCGCGCTCCCCACGTGCACGGAAGACGCGGGCGGCGCAGACGGCAGGCCAGCAGTGCCCGAACCTGCAACGGGAGCGGGGCCAGAAGCAGAACCGGCACTACCGCCCGAGCCGTCGGAGCTCGCGGAAGCCGGCCCAGTCACCGTCGAGTGCGACACCGTCGCCGACCCGCCACACGCTGCCGCGACCATGCAACCGGCTCCACAGACCCATGCTCGAATGCCGCCCATACCCTCCACCAGAGCAGATTTCGTGCCGACGGTTCACCCGAAAATCCTGGGCATTTCCGCGGTTTGTTGCGGATTTTCAGTGACACAATGTGCCAGCTGCGATCGCCACGTCCGGGAGCACGTCGGCGACGAATTCATGCGGCGGCGTGCGAGCAGCTCGCGGAGTTAGTTCGCCGTGATCGAGTAGTTGTTGAAGGACCACGTCGCGTCTTGGCCGTTGGTCGAGCAGATCTCGATGCCGAAGCTGAGTTGGTTCACGGTCGAGCTCGCCGGGAGCCAGCCGTTCGTGACTGCATATTCGAAGAGCTGCAGCAGATCGACGGTGCCCGAGGTGAACGTGGCAGTGGCGTAGAAAACGAGGTAGCCGCTCGTCCCGCTGCCAGCAGCCCACCAGATATCGTACGAGCGTCCTCCGAGCGCCACGTTCGTCGCGACTTTTTTGCCGCCTGGCGCTTGGTTGTAGTTGTCTACCCAGACCATCAGCTCATTGGCATTGTCGTTGAACCAGCAGTCCCAAGCGACTTCGTAGTCGCCGACGTGCGGGCTCGTCTCTTCGAACGTGGCCGAGATGGTGTTGAACGAGCTGAGCAGCGGCTTGCTGTCGAAATTGTCTTGAACGGCCGGGTACGTGAGGACGGCCGTGTTGCCCGCGGGCTGATTCGAGGTCGCTACCCAGCTGACGGTGTTGCCCTCGAGGCAACCGTAGGCTGACTCCGGACCGCAATCATTCCCGCTGCTCGCGCCGCAGTTCCATTGGTTGTCGAACAAGTAGTAGCTGCCCACGTTGCAGCCGGTATTCGAGCCCGAACAAGTGGCGTTGGCCTTACTGCAGGCGTTGCTCGCGCTCGCGTTGCCCGCAGCCGCGCCCGCGCCGCTCGTCCCGCTGCTCGCGCCTCCGCTCGTCGCGCCGCTTCCGGCTACGCCGCCGTTGTTGCTCCTGGCGCCGCCGTTACCGGTCGCTCCACCGATGCTGGTACCGGCTGCAGAAGTGTCGCCACCGGTCGCGCTCGCGTTCGCCGTGCCCCCACTCGACCCAAGGTCAGTGGGACTCGCGGCGTCCTGCGAACAACTACACAAGAGCAGCAGGCCCACTGGCAGAACGAACGTTGCGCACAGTTTCCTAGGCAGCTGCATTGCGAGATGG
>DATHOI010000259.1:0-3149 GCA_035485095.1 Polyangiaceae bacterium
CCAGAAGCAGTCGAACCGTAGACGTAGACTGGATTGGTGAGCGACTCGCAGGCCGTCACTGTTTGTGCGGACGCCTTGTTGTCGAAGAGCCCGTGCGCGATGAGGCCGACCGCGGCCACTGTCGTGCACGAGACGAGCGCACGCCTCGTTAGTTTGATTAGTCTGCGCATATTAACTCCGTTTTCTCTGGAAAATGTTACGAAAGAGCGGGCGGACCGTACTGGCCGGGTGTGGCTTCCGCATGACCGCGCAGAAACGATTTCAGACGCCGCTCGTGATGTTTGGGAACAGCAACATGTTGTTTCAGTGCCAATCGCCCCGTTTTGCCTCAATCAATGACGATAACGCGCGTTATCCACGCCGTTTCCGTGATGATAAAAGGCGATCCGGTGAACACGCGGACTCTCGCTGCGCCAGATGACGCTTCGGTGTCTCATTTGAAAAATGCACATGACGACAAGCGACTTCGAGTCAAATAGCGACTCGACCAAGTGGCCGCACTCGTACGACACTCCACGCCTGGCCCGCGCAGACGGCTCAGGTCGAGTATCCGTGGGCAGCACGCGCGCTCGGTCGTCCCGTGCGCAGACTCGCAACTCGCGCGCAGGGAGTCGGAGCTATCCGCTCGCGGGCGTTGGCTTCTCACGCTCGAATCAGCGGTAAATGGGCCTTTTTAGACCTCGAGCGACTCCGACATCGGGATCTCGGCGAAGCGATAGCCCACGCCGCGAACCGTCTCGATATAGTCACGCGCAGCGCCCATCTTCTCGCGCAAGCGCTTGACGTGGGCATCGACCGTGCGAGTCGAGATCTTGGTCTCGATACCCCACACTTGGTCGAGCAGCGCCCCGCGCGACTGAACGCGATTGCGACGTTCATAGAGCGTGACCAGGAGCTTGAACTCCAGGGCGGTGAGCTCGACCTCTTCAGCCTCGACCCAAACGCGATGAGCCGCGCGATCGATGCGCAGATTACCGAACTCGATGCTCGCGGCCTCGCCCTGTGGCGACTCTCTGCGGCGGAGCACGGCGCGAATCCGCAGCACCAATTCCCGTACGCTGAAAGGTTTCGTGATGTAGTCGTCAGCGCCAATCTCGAAGCCGACGACGCGATCGATCTCTTCGCCGCGCGCCGTCAACATCACCACCGGCAGAGTGCGCGTGGCGGCGTTGTCCTTGATGGCCCGACACACCTCGGTGCCCGGCATGTCGGGCAACATCAGGTCGAGCAGCACGAGGTCTGGAATGCGCTCGCGGAGCAATCGCAGCCCGTCGACACCACGCGATGCCTCGACGACTTCGTGTCCGGCGCTTTTCAGATTGTAGTCGAGCACCTGCCGAATATCGGCCTCGTCCTCGATAACCAAGATTCGAGCCATCTGTGTGGTCCAGCGAATTAGCCGAATGATGTGACTGCAAAGTGACGAATCCGTAGCAGGTCAGCTTTCGCTCGAGGGCGCGGCGCGTCACAAACGCCCCAAGCTGCGAATCAGTTGGCGTCGTCGAATAGGCCTCGCGCCGCCGCGCTCTTCGTCGCCGCAGGTTTCGCGTCTGCGACCACGGAGTTTTCTGACGCGGCAGCCCGGGCCGCAGCGTGCCGCAACACCGCTGCGGCTGGCGGCGCGGCGGGCGCTGCGGTGCCAAGCGGCTCGACTGTGGCTGCGGCGCGCGAGGCCACACGCGGAGCGGACACGACAGATTGTGACGGCCGAGGAGCCACGCTCGCCGTCGCGGCGATCATGGCTGAGGGCGGGACAGCGTCGGCCAGGCGCGGCGCCGGTAAAGCGGGCGACAAGTCGGAGACGACCGCGCGCGGCGCGACGGCTGCCGCCAAGGCGCCCTCCATCGATCGAATCGCCACGTACACTCCCAATGCGCCGGCGGCGGCCAACCCGACTGCGGTCAGTCCGAGCTCGGTGAAGCGGCGCGCTGCGCTTGGGGGCAGCGAAGGGGAGGGCGCGCTCTTCGGCGGCGGCGGGACACGAACGATGGCCCGTGTCGGCTGGCCCGGAAGCGGTGGTGGCCGCGCGCTACGCGAACGCTGGGCGAAGGCTCGATCGAGGCGCTCCGCTGAGCCGTGGCCCGTCGCAGAGGCAAACGGCCTGAGCGCGGCAGCGAGCGCTGCGACGCTCCCATAGCGCTCTTCTCGCTCCTTCGCCAAACAAGTCAGCACGACCGACTCCAGCTCCGCCGGGATCTCGGGACGCAGCTGCGACACGGGCGGCGCTGGGTCTGCCGCGATCATCGCGAGCAGCCCGGGCGTTGAGCTCGCATCGAACAACACGCAACCGGTGAGCATCTCGTGCAAGATCGCGCCGAGCGCCCAGATGTCGGCGCGCAGATCGACGGAGCCCGGATCGCGAATCTGCTCGGGCGCTAGATATGCCAGAGCTTTGGTCGCTCCGCTGATGCCGCCGAAGTTGATGGCAGCGTCAGTCAGCGGGTCATCCGAAACACCGAAATCGAGCACGACGAGCCGCCGAGCCCCCGCCCGCTTCGTAACGAACAGATTGGTCGGCTTCAAGTTGCGGTGCACGACGTGGCGTGCGTGCGCTTCCGCGAGCGCTTCGCAGGCTTGCAGCAGATAGTCGACGGCATCCGGCACTGGCAGCCATTCTCTGACTCGGAGCACGCGCTGAACGTCGGAGCCGAGCAAGAGCTCGGTCACGAAATAGGGCACACCCGAATCGAGCGTCCCCACGTCGATGATGCGCGCAGTGTGCTCGCTCTGAAACTGGACCGCCTGACGCGCGCCGCGCAGGAACCGCGTGACCGCTTCCGGATAAGCCAGAGGATCGGCCGACAAAAGTCGGATCGCAACGCGTTGCTCGAGTTGCAAGTGGAGCGCCTCGACAGTGACACCGAGAACGCCGCGCCGATGCACTCGCTCGACGCGATATTTGCCGGCGAGCGTGTCGCCGACGCGTACCTGTTCCGGCTGCAGGCTGGGCTCCGGCGCAAACGCGCCGCGTGCACCGATCGAGACGCGCGTCGGAGCGAGCTCGTCCAACATCTCGTCGTCGAAGACCAAGTCGCTGTCTTGACTCGAATGCTCTTCCCTCGCCTTACCCATGCTCGCGGCTCTAGCATTGCGCTGTGTCGCTCTCGGGAAGGCTGCGTGCACATTCGCTACGCTGCGCTCGGCTTGCG
>DATHOI010000260.1:0-2937 GCA_035485095.1 Polyangiaceae bacterium
CATGCGTCGTTCGCCGCGATCTGGTGATCGCCACAAGCGACGCAACCGTGATCACCCGCGACGGTGTTCCCAGCGCACACGCACAGCCCGGAGCCCGGGTCGAACCTCTGGCCCGAATCACAACGGTTACTGGAATCGTAGAGGCAGCTGGCCGCGCCACCCAAGCTCACGAAGCCGAGGAGGAGTAATGCAGCCGAAAACCGGCGCAGACTGAACATGCCCGCTATGTACGACAATGACTGCATCTTCTTAACTCGGTATCGGAACTCAAAGTTTCGCGCGAGGCCAGAACCTCGGACTATCGGAGATGCCTGCGCGGTCGTCCACCGAAAAAACGGCGCGCGTCGGGGACCCAGTGGCCACCGGAAAGCGCTGAAGGACGCGCCCTTGCGCAGCAATAACTACATGTGGTTCTCGCCACAAAAATTGCGCCCGCGCATTCGCTTTGTGCGTAGCGCGGAGCGCCGGTCAGCACCGAAGGCTGTCTTCGGCTTCGGCAGGGTTCTTGCTGCGTATTGATCATCGAGCATGTTGAAATTCACCCTCCTCAGCGCTCTCGGCGCGACCCTGCTGGCATCACTATTCGGTTGCTCGAGCTTGGGCGCGGGCGGAGGCAGCACACCCGGCGCGTCAGCGGGCAACGCGACGAGCGGCGGTTCGGCCGGAGCCAGCGGGAACACCGGAGGCACCAACGCCGGGGCCGCGGGCGGCAGCGGCGGTTCGCTCACTACCAGCGCCGGCGACGCAGGCAGCGCGGGCAGCGCCGGTAGCGCGGGCGCAACGGTGGAACCGGGAGCCCCGGGCAGCACCGAAAACACAGCGCCCGACGACGCGCCCATCGGCGGACCGCCGGACTTCGGCCCCAATGTGCAGATCTTCGACCCGTCGATGATGGACATCCAGAGCAAGCTCGACGCGACCGCCAACATGGAGGACGAGTTCAGCAACAACCGCTTCGCGTACTTCTTCAAGCCTGGGCAATACAACCTGGACGTGCGCGTTCGCTATTATATGCAGGCCATTGGCCTCGGTGCGTCTCCGGACGACGTAACGATCACGGGCGCCGTGCGCTCCAAGGCCGAGCTCGATCAAGGCAACGCGACCACCACGTTCTGGAAGGCAGTCGAAAACCTGGCTGTCGTGCCGACGCAAGACAACAACGTCGAGGTCTGGGGCGTATCGCAAGGCACGTCCTTCCGGCGCGTGCACGTGAAGGGCGACATCAACTTGTGGGACAACGGCTGGTCGAGCGGCGGCTTCATCGCCGACACGAAAATCGACGGCACGATCAACTCCGGCACGCAGCAGCAGTTCTTCACTCGCAACACCGACCTCGGCAAATGGCAGGGCGGCTCTTACAACATGGTGTTCGTCGGTGACGCCGCTGCTCCGGTCAGCAATTGGCCGAGCAATTCGTACTCGGTCGTCGCGCAGACTCCAGTGATTCGCGAGAAGCCGTATCTGTACATCGACGCAAATGGCAACTACTTCGTGCGCGTGCCGTCGACGCAGCAAAGCACACAGAGCTACACTTGGGCGACGGGCAGCAAACCGAGCGGCCGCGCGATCACGACGGGTAATTTCTACATCGCCAAGGCCGGCGACACTGCCGCAACGTTGAACGCAGCGCTCACGGCCGGCAAACATCTCTTGTTCACTCCGGGCATCTATCACCTCGAAGCAAGTCTCGACATCGAAAACAAGGACACGGTCGTAATCGGTTTGGGGCTCGCCACGCTGATCCCCGACAATGGCACCCCAGCCATCACGATCGCGGACGTCGATGGCGTGAAAATCGCGGGCTTCATCGTGCAAGCCGGTTTGAAGAACTCCGATAACTTGATCGTAGTCGGCCCGGGCCCGAGCACTGTTTCACACGTCGGAAACCCGATCGCGCTGTACGACATTTCCTGTCGCGTCGGCGGCGCAGCCGCAGGCAAGGCCACTGCATGCGTCACCGTCAACAGCAATGACGTGCTGGGCGACAACTGGTGGCTGTGGCGCGCCGATCACACCTACGGCGTGGGTTGGGACCAGAACGTCAGCCTTCACGGCTTGGTCGTGAACGGCAACAACATGACGATGTATGCGCTCTTCTGCGAGCACTTCGAAGACTATCAAACACTGTGGAACGGCAACGGCGGACGACTCTACTTTTACCAGTCAGAAATGCCGTACGATCCGCCGAACCAAGCCGCTTGGCAGCACGACGGCGAGAACGGCTACCCATCGTACAAAGTTGCCGACACGGTCACCACGCACCAAGCGCTCGGGCTCGGCGTGTACGCCGTCTTCCAAACACCAGTCACCGCCGACAACGCGATCGAAGCACCCACTAGTGCTGGCGTGCAAATGAGCCACATGGTCACCACCTGCTTCGGCGGCGTCGACGGCAGTCAGATCACCCACATCTTCAACGGCCAAGGCGGCTCCGTCAGCCCCGGGCACACGCCCTCCTTCCTGCCCCAGTGAGCCGTCCGCAACCGTCTCTGCACGGTCATCGCGTCGGCGCGCTCGCAGCTCCGGCCGTCGCGTAGTCGTGGCGTCGCGTAGTCGTGGCGTCGAATGGTCGTCGCGTCGCTTCGCGTGCTTGCTCCCTCCTTTGGTCCCGATTTGAACGTTGAATTCGACCTTCAAATTCCCGAAAAACACCCCCAAGGGGCAGAAAAACGTGCCGGAAACGCGAGGATTCCGCCGAGGTCACGCGATTTTTTTCCGAATCTGAACGTTGAATTCGACGTTCGTTTCGCGGCGGGATCATCCCGCCGTGACACGCAGGGCCGCACTCACGCAGGGCCGCACTCACGCAGGGCTGCACGCACGCACGCACGCAGGGCCGCACGCACGCAGGGCCGCACGCACGCAGGGGCCGCACGGCGTGAAGCGCACTACTGCCTGCCACGGGCCGCCCACCCGGCCGCGCGCGCTCGAGTTGGA
>DATHOI010000261.1:0-4569 GCA_035485095.1 Polyangiaceae bacterium
GAAATCGGGCACGCTGACGTATGAAGCGGTCGGCCAATTGACGGCGCTCGGCATGGGTCAATCCACGTGCGTCGGCATCGGTGGAGACCCAGTCGCGGGCATGGATTTCGTGGACGTACTGCAGCTCTTCAACGACGATCCGGACACCGAGGGCGTGATCATGATCGGTGAAATCGGCGGCAACGCCGAGGAGCGCGGCGCGGAATTCATCGGCAAGCACATGAAGAAGCCGGTCGCCGGCTTCATCGCTGGCACGACCGCGCCGCCGGGCAAGCGGATGGGCCATGCGGGCGCGATCATCAGCGGTGGCAAGGGCACGGCAAAAGACAAGATCGCCGCGCTCGAAGCAGCTGGCGTGCGCGTCGCCCCAACGCCCAGCGACATGGGCACGACGTTGAAAGCCCTGCTCAAGCGCTGACCCTTCCGCGCGCCACGCCTGGCGGCGTTTCTCGACTGAACGGACGGGCCACTTGCCGCGCCGTCCGTTTGGTCGAATTCTCCGGCGCCATGCTTCGCGTTACGCGCATTTTCTACGCGTCGTTTCGACGATCGATTCCATATCTGTTAGCAGCGCTGTGGGTCGTTTTACTCGCGCTCAGCGCTTGGAACGAGCCAGCGTGGGCGGGTCCGCTCAGCGCACTGACACCGAGCACTGCCAAGCCGGCGACTAGCTCCGGCGCAAACCCCGCAGCCAACAGCACGGCAAGCGACGAGAAAGTCGCGCCCGACTCACCGCGCGCGGCCATGACCGACTTCATGCGACTGACGCGGACTGCCGACTACGCCAAGGCCGCGCGCTACCTCGATCTGTCCAGCGTGGACCAAGCCGACGGCCCGATCCTAGCCAAGCACTTGCAGGAGGTGCTCGACCGCCACTTGTGGATCGACACGGACAAGCTCTCGCCCGATTCACGCGGCAACACCGAAGACGGACTGAGCGCCGAACGCGAGGATCTCGGCAGTGTGCCCGGCGCAGCCGGAAAACCGGAGCCCGTCGTGCTCGTGCGCCACGTTGACCGTACGGGCGCACGTTGGGTGTTTTCGGCGAGCACCGTGGCGCACGTCGATGATTGGTACGACCACCTCGAAAATCGCTGGCTCCTCGACCATTTGCCAAAGTCTCTGCTCGGCTTTGGCCCGCACGAGCTCAGGTGGTGGCAGTGGCTCGCGCTCGGACCCCTGCTACTCGCTGGCTGGCTGATTGGATTTGCGATCACTCGGCTCTCGCGCCTCGTTATCCGCAAGCTGATGAGCGCGAGCGGTGCGGAGACGCTGCATCGCATGCGCGGGCCCGCGACGCTCGCATGGATGATCGTCGCCTGCTACGCGCTCCTACCTTGGCTCGGCTTGTACGAGCCAGCTGAAGCATTCGTACAACGTGGGCTGTCGGCTGCGCTGCTCGTGGCATTATTTGGGGGCCTGTGGCGCGCGGTCGAGCTCTGGCACCACGCGATCAGCACGTCACACTGGGCAAGAGGCTCGCTCACTGCCCACTCGCTGTTGATGCTGGGAGCGCGCTTCGGCAAATTCGCAGTGGCGGCGTTCGCCTTCGTCGCGGTGCTCGCGGAGCTCGGTTACCCAGTCACGAGCATCATCACGGGGCTCGGCATCGGTGGCGTCGCTTTGGCCTTAGCGGCACAAAAGACGGTCGAAAATCTGTTCGGTGCCTTTTCGTTGGCCGTCGACCAACCCTTCCGCGAGGGCGACACGATTCAGGTCGATTCGATCAGCGGCACCGTCGAAGCCATCGGACTGCGCTCGACGCGCATCCGCACCGTCGACCGCACGCTGATTAGCATCCCCAACGGCAAGCTCGCCGAGATGCGGATCGAGACCGTGAGCGCGCGCGACGGAATCCGATTTTACAGCTTGGTTGGCGTGACGCATGGAGCTTTGTCACAGCTCACCAAAATTTTGGCGGACATCGAGAACCTGTTGCGTGACAGCCAGATGATCGCCAAAAAGACGATCAGTGTGCGCCTCGTGGCCGTGACTGACTCGGCCTTGAACCTCGAAATCACTGCACTGTACGAAACCACCGACTACGACAAATTCATGGAGATACGCCAAGGCTTGCTCATGGCGATAGTCGAGGTCATCGAAAGGTCAGGCAGCGCGCTCGCCCATCCAATGCGCAGCGTCGAGATCGCTCCAGACGCGCGGGCCAAGCTGACTCCTCCGCCGAAGGGCTAGCCGCGCCGATTTTCGCGCCTGCCGAGTCATTCGCAAGTCCACGCCGCGCCATCGCAAAAGCACTCGCGATCGATGTAGGCGCACTCTTTGACGTCCGCGCAGGGTGCGTTCTTGTCTGGTCGCGTCAGCGGGCACACGGGGTTCGGGGTGTTGCAAGCCCACTTCGGATCGGCAGCCGGGCCGCCTCCCTGGGACGGCATACAGACGCAGAAATCCTGCGCTGAATAGGCGCACATGCCTCCGCCGAAGTCCTTGCAGGACGTGCCGTCGGTGGGCACTTGCGGTGGGCACTTGTCTGGTGTGCCGAAGCAACCCCACTGGCGCCCATCGATCGCCGTGCCGTCGGACACACAACTGCAAGCCTCGCCGGCGTAGAAGCAATTGTTGGGCGTCGGTGTGGTGCACATGGTCCCTTCTTGCGGCGGAGTATCCGGGCACGCGCTGGCGCCACCCGAACCACTCGAACCACTCGAACCACTCGAACCACTCGCGCCACCGCTCATGCCACCGGCTCCGGAGGAATTTACGCCGCCAGCCCCAGCGCCGGCACCAGCGGTGCCCATGCCGCCCGCGCCACTGCTCGCGCCGCCGCTCGCTGTACCGGCAGTGCCAGCGACACCGCTGCCACCACTACTCGAGCCGGCAACTCCAGTGCCCGCCGTGCCGCTGCCGCTCGTGCCTTGCCCTCCGACGCCCATGCCCGCGCTGGAGCCACCGCTCGTCGACGTGCTGCCGCTCGCGCTTTGCGCGCCTTGCCCAGCGAGTGAAGTACTCCCGGCGCCGCTCGGCGAGCCACCGACGCCGATCGGCGAACCACCCGAGCCCTGTGAAAAGAGCCCAGAGGAATCATTCGAACCACAGGCAACAGCCAAAGGAAACGAAGCCGCGACGAGACAGAGAAGGGCAGAACGCTGCGCTGATTTCATGTGTGCTCCTAAGAACTACACTCGGGCGGGTGACACGTCACCGAGTCGAAGTCTATCCAACATTACTTGTACCTCGTCGTCGTGTCCTTCAGGCAGTGCTCCTAAAATACGACCCGAGCGCGCGCTGTGGCGCCATGGAATCTACAATTGGGTCACATGTGGGACAATTGCTGCACTTCGGGTCTACGTTTTGCGGAACCCTTGCAGCGCAACGTCACCAACAGCCGAGCTCGAGGGCGTCGTTCTAGCGTCGCGCCAGAGCGCTCGGAGCGCGTTACTTCGCGTGGACGACGCGCAGGCTGATCATGTCGAGCCGTTCACCAGCACCCGGGAATTTCCCCCAAATGCTCACTTCATAGCGGCCAGCCTGACCGGCCTTTCCGAGCGGCACGTCGATGCGAAAGTGTTTGCCATGCACTTCGACCGGCTTTTTCGTGACGAAGCCTTTCGGGAAGTATAGGTCTACGGGAGACGGCACGACATACAGGTACGTCGTGTTGAGATGCGCAGCGGTAAGTGGCGCGGCCGGGTCGATGCGACCAATGCCGACGCCGCCAAAGCTGACCGGACCCTTTACGTCTCCCTCGATGTGCAGCATCGAGCCCGCGCTGGTCGACATCGGCAGAGCCGCGTAGTCGCCGTAATCGTCAAGGAATTCCTGAGACAAACACGCAAGCGGCACCCCTTTGGGCTTGGCCACGCCGATACCGAGCGCGCTATGACCGGCCTTCAAGATGTTCTTGCGGTGCCCATCCAGCGGCGGCTTTTCATCCATGAACGCATGCTCTACACGCTCGAGCTCGCTGGCAGCAAAACGCGGGGCAGTGTCGAGCACCCGGCTCTCACCGTCCGCCAAGCAGCCTGCATTTTCTTGGACAAAGTCCGTCCCACCGGCATCCGAGTAGCGCTCCTCGGGCACCGAGCCGTCGGTGCCCCAATGCGCGGTATAGCCCGCGCGCGCCATGTCTTCGGCATGACGCTGACCGGCGCGATTGGCGGTCTCGTCGAGCACGACAGCGGGTAGTCCGTGTGCGGCACGATCGCGGTTGACCAACCCGAGCACGTAACGCCGCGCCTGCTCGACGTTCATCGTGCCCTTGCTCGCGGTGACCGGTGTGGGGGTAGCAACGGGTGTCGGTCCCGTCGATGCAGCGGCCGCGTGCTGCACCGAAGCGCATGCCGCAAATGACACGCTACAGGCGACGACGAACAGCGAAAGATCCCAGAATCTCGAGCCACGCATCCCGCAAAGCTATCGCAGCGCGCGAGAAAGGCCAGCGCAAGTCGCGCGCCGCCTAGAGCACCGTGCGCTACGCTACGACTTTGTGTTTGGCTAGGTCCTCGAGCGCTTGCACCATGCCCGAGTGATCCCAACCCGCGCCGCCGCTCGCCACGCACGCGGCGAACAATTGCTGACAGATCGCCGTCACCGGTAGGCTCACCCCGAGCT
>DATHOI010000262.1:0-10256 GCA_035485095.1 Polyangiaceae bacterium
CTAGCTCCCAAGAAACAGCCAGAATTTCAGCGAGAGTGCAGCGTGCCTCGTTCCGGAAACATGGCGAGCACCGGCCGTTTCGGGCCGGAACCACGACTTTCGTACCGCGAATCGACGCGAAGTGCGCACTCGATCTGGGCGAGACGCCCGAGCGGAGCTATGGATGCACCGTTCTGCCACAGCCCACGGGTTCCTGACCGAGAACGCTGGAACCTCGGCAGAGCTTCTGTATAAGCGGACCCCCAAGGCTTCTCGTCACGCTCAGCACGCTCAGCGTCAGAAAAATCGAAAAGGAACGAAAAATGATCAAGGTCGGCATCAATGGCTTCGGCCGCATCGGTCGCATGGTTTTCCGCGCGGCGGTGCAACGCGGCGACGTGGAAGTGGTCGCGATCAACGATTTGCTCGAGGTCGATTACCTCGCCTACATGTTGAAGTTCGACTCCGTGCACGGCCGCTTCAAGGGCACCGTCGAGGTCAGCGATGGCAAGCTCGTCGTGAACGGCAAGCCGATCCGCTGCAGCGCCGAGACCGATCCCACCAAGCTCAACTGGGGTGCGGTCGGCGCAGACAACGTCCTCGAAGCAACGGGCATCTTCCTGGACAAGCCGGGCGCTGAAAAGCACCTCGCCGCTGGCGCGAAGAAGGTCGTGATGTCCGCGCCGTCCAAAGACGACACACCGATGTTCGTGATGGGCGTGAATGACGACACTTACAAGGGTCAGAGCATCGTTTCGAACGCCTCCTGCACCACGAACTGTCTCGCGCCGGTCGCCAAGGTGCTGCACGACAACTGGGGCATCAAGCGCGGCCTGATGACCACGATTCACGCCACCACCGCGACTCAGAAGACGGTCGACGGCCCCTCGAAGAAGGATTGGCGCGGCGGCCGCGGCATCCTCGAGAACATCATTCCGTCGTCGACGGGCGCGGCCAAAGCCGTGGGCAAGGTGATCCCGGAGCTGAACGGCAAGCTCACCGGCATGTCCTTCCGTGTTCCCACGTCGGACGTATCGGTCGTCGACCTCACCGTCGAGCTGCTCAAGGAAGCCGCGTACGACGACATCTGCAAGGCCATGAAGGCGGCGTCCGAAGGCAAGATGAAGGGCATCCTGGGCTACACCGACGAGAAGGTCGTTTCGACCGATTTCGTGGGCGAGCCGTGCACCTCGGTGTTCGACGCCGAAGCGGGCATTCAGCTCGACAAGACGTTCGTCAAAGTCGTGTCTTGGTACGATAACGAGTGGGGCTACTCGAACAAGTGCATCGACCTGATCAAGCGCATCGCTGGCTGAGCTGCTGAGCTGCTGAGCTGCTGAGCTGCTGAGCTGCTGCCAGGCTGTCCGCGCCCGGCGGTTCGAGAATGTCCCGCGCTGCTTTTAGGTGTCGCGGGGCGTTCTTTTGTTTGTTGGGCGTGCTGGGCAGCGCGAGACGACGAGCCCCGGGCTCCGTGCCCCGCGTGACGCGCGCACAATCGCCGATTGTGTGGCCGCAATCACCCGAAACAGTGGTAATTAGCGCCTCGGTCGCGGCCAAGCTCAGAGCAGCCAGCGCCGAAATCCTGCCACGGAAAACTCGGAAGCACCCATGGGCACCCTCGACGGCATCCGCACGATCGACGAGCTACGGCTCGAGAATCAGCGCGTGTTCATCCGCGTCGATTTCAACGTGCCGCTCGCCAAGACCGGAACGATCAGCAACGACGATCGCATTGTCGCGTCGCTTCCCACGATCAAGAAGGCGATCAGCGCTGGCGCCCGCGTGATCCTCGGTTCGCATCTCGGACGCCCGGAGGGCAAGCGCGCGCTCGAGCTCAGCTTGGAGCCGGTCGCGCTGCGCTTGAGCGAGCTCCTCGCCCAAGACGTCTATTTACCCGATGACTGCATCGGCGACGCCGCCAAGAAGGTCGTCAGTGATTTGCGCCCGGGGCAGCTCGTCCTGCTCGAGAACCTGCGCTTTCACTCCGAAGAGGAGCACAACGAAGACGCCTTCGCGCGCGAGATCGCGGCTTGGTGCGATGTCTACGTCAATGACGCCTTCGGTTCGTCGCACCGTGCGCACGCCTCGGTCGTCGGCCTCCCTCGCCTGATCCGCGACAAAGGCATGGGCTATTTGCTGCGCGACGAAGTCACCGCGCTCAGCCGCCTCAGCGACAACCCGGAGCGGCCGTTCGTCGCGATCTTGGGCGGCGCCAAGGTCTCGGACAAGCTCAAGGTGATCGAGTCCTTGCTCAAGAAGTGCGACGCGATCTGCATCGGCGGCGCGATGGCGAACACGCTGCTTGCCGCAAACGGCGCGGCAATGCAGGCCTCACGGCTCGAGCACGACCAGCTCGCCCTCGCCCGCACTTTGCTGGAAAAAGCGCGCGATCGCGGCGTGAAGCTCGTGCTGCCTACGGACGTAGTCGTCGCTCCGAGCTTGGACGCGAGCGAGGGCCAGGCCGTGAGCGCGCGCGCCATCCCGGAGGGTCAGTTGGCGCTCGACATCGGCCCGAGCACGGTGCAGGCGTTCGCCGCGGAGATCGCCAAGGCCAAAACGGTGTTCTGGAACGGCCCGATGGGCGTGTTCGAGAACCCGGCGTTCGCTCGGGGCAGCATCGGCATCGCGCGAGCGCTCGCTGAGTCCAGCGCGTTCAGCGTCGTGGGCGGCGGGGACAGCGTCGCGGCCGTGGCTGCTGCCGGCGTCGGCATCGCAGAAAAAATCAGCTTCATCTCGACGGGTGGTGGCGCGTCACTCGAATTGATCGAAGGTCTCAAACTGCCGGGCGTGGAAGCCCTGCGAGGAAACTGAACGTGGCACGAAAATACTTGATCGCTGGCAATTGGAAGTTGAACAACGGTGGCCTCAAGGGTGTCGAGCTCGCCGCAGGCGTGGCGAAGTCATCGAAAGAAGTCGCAGGCATCGTCGAGGTGGTGGTGTCCCCACCGTTCACCGCATTGGCTGCGGTCTCGAGCGAGCTCGAAGGCACTCACGTGGAAGTGTCGGCCCAGAATTTCTACCCGAAAGATAGCGGCGCATTCACGGGTGAGGTCAGCGCGCCCATGCTCAAAGAATCCGGGGCGACCTGGGTCATCATCGGCCACAGCGAGCGCCGCCAGTACTTCGGCGAGACCGACGCGCAGGTGGCCGAAAAGGTCACTGCAGCGATCGCCGCGGGCATCAAGCCCATCGCCTGCATTGGCGAGACACTGGCCGAGCGCGAAGCCGGCAAAACGTTGGAGGTGGTATTCCGCCAGCTCGACGCCTTCCTCCCGGAGCTAGCCAAAAAACCCGGCTTCGGCGTGATCGCCTATGAGCCCGTATGGGCCATCGGCACCGGCAAAGTGGCGACCAACGAGCAGGCTCAAGAGGTCCACGCCGCCATTCGCGAGCGCCTGAAGAAGAGCAGCCCCGAGCTGGCCGACGTTACCCGCGTGTTGTACGGTGGTAGCGTAAAAGCGGACAACGCGGCGGGCCTCCTGGCTTGCCCGGACATCGACGGCGCATTGGTCGGCGGCGCCGCCCTCGACGCAGACGGCTTCGGCAAGATTGCCAAGGCCGCGCTAGCCAAGAACTGACGAGAACTCACCGCCGCAGCAACTTGCATCAGTATTTTCCGAGGACCCACCATGGCCGAGCTCCTGCACACCCCGTTCACCGTTTTGCACGTGCTGGCGTGCTCCTTTTTGATCCTCGTGATCCTGATTCAGCCGGGTAAGAGCGGCGGCCTCGGCGCGCTCGGTGGCGGCGGTGCGCAGCAGGTGTTCGGCGGCGGCGGTGCCGGTAATTTTCTGACCAAGACCACCTGGGCCACGGCCGCGATCTTCTTCTTCACGAGCATCTCGCTCGCGTACATGTCGTCGTCCACGGACGAGTCCATGCGTAAGCACTCGGCGGCGTTGGCCAAGCAAAAAGAGCAGAACGCGCCGCTCGCACCGATGCCGGACAAACCCGCTCGGCCAGCGAGTAGCTCGAAGTAAGCCGCGCAGAACGGAGCCCGGGTGGCCAGACCGCACACTCGGCTTCAAGGCACGCTGCCACGGCTGAGCGAAGCCGGGCTGTTGTGCCTGCTACGCGTCCTGGTGTGCGCGACGCTGTACGCATCCGGCTTTCGCGCGTTGAGCGACGACGACTACGCCCGAATTTCGATCGCGCAGCGCTTCGCAGCGTCGCCTAGTATCGATCCCAGTCAGACGAGCTGGCTGCCTGCTCCGTTCTGGGCGTATGGGGCGGCATTCCGCGTATTTGGAACGGGGCTCCACGTCGCCCAGGTGACTGCCGTCGCGTTGAGCTGCGCCGCAACCCTCTTGGTTTACGTCGCGGCGCGTGTGCTCGGCGCGTGCCGTCCGGCGGCATTCGTCGGCGCTGCGTTGAGCACGCTGCTGCCGTATTCGGCCGTGTTGGGCGCCGCGGCCCTGCCGGAGGTGCCGTGCGGCGCGTTGATCTTGTTCGGTGCGACGACACTAGCAAGCACGAAGCGCGACACGCGCGCGCTCGGCGGGCTCGCGCTCTGCGTCGCATGCCTGTCTCGCTACGAGGCTTGGCCGGTGGCCGTCGCCTTCGCCATCTTCGGCGTTTGGGACGCCGCACGAACTCGTCAAGCCACGCTGCTCGCCGGCGCGGGCCTCGCTCTCCTGGGCCCAGCGCTGTGGCTCCTCACCGGACGACTCGAGCACGGCGACGCGCTCTTTTTCGTCGCCCGTGTGGCAAATTATCGGCGCGCGCTGGGTGCGGACACGACTGGCTCACTCACCCAGCAACTGCTCGAATATCCGAGTCTCTTGCTCCGTGCCGAACCAGAGCTATTCGGCTTGTTCGCGGTTGTCGCCTTGGCCGAGTGGCGCCACGTGGCTCGCGGCGAGCTCGCGCCCTATCGACGCGCCGGGTTGGCCTTGCTCGCCTTACTCGCGTTCATGGTCTTCGGCAGCGTGCGGGACGGCGTCCCCACACACCACGCCGCGCGCGTCCTGCTTCCGCTTTGGTTTTTTACCTGCGTCGCGTGTGGGCACGGCCTAGCCCACCGGATCGCTCGCACCGCGTGGGGCGCGCGCATTTCACTGATCGCCGTCAGCATCGCCGCAATAGCTCTCGGCTTGCTCGCGAAGCCAAAGCTGTCGCCGGTCGAGGGCTTTGCGGAGAGAGCGCGCGAGCTCGAAGCGGGCACTGAGGCCGAACGGCGCCGCGCAACGAAGCTCGCCATCGACACCCCGGATTACGGCTATTTCGCGGTTCAGGCCGGCTTGGGCTCGCCCGCGCAGAGCAGCGTGCTGGATGACCACGACCCGCGCCACAGCCGCACGGGCGACCCGTTCGCGGACGGCGCCGCTTTGTCGCGCGCGCTTCGAGCACAGCAGGCGCGTTTTCTGATCGCAACCCGTGAGCACACTCCGTTGGCAAGCCAGGTTTGCGCGGAGCTCTGGCGCAATTCGGGCTTCACGCTGCTCGAGTGCCCGGCAGTCGCGGCGCCTTGAATCGTCAACAATTTCGCCCAATCGTTGGCGCCGGCCTACGATGGCGACGTGCTTCGACTACTCGGTCGCCGCGGCTTGGAAGCGTGCATCAGCGCTTTCGCGCTCCTCGGCTTTTGCTATGTGCCACTCGGTCAGCACACCGGTTTCGAGCACGCGAAGGCGATTTTCTCGACCCCAGCTGCCAAGCGCGCGGGCGGCGAGCTTATCGAAGCGTTTGCCCGCGTGCGCAGCAAGCTGACCGGAGAAGCCGTCGAATTCGCGAATGGCGAAGCAGAGCCGACGCCGTCATCGACTCCGAGCGCGCCGCACCCTGAAGGCTCGCACCCCGAGCATGCTCACCATGGCAGTGAGCCAAGGCCTCGAGCGCCACGTTTGGGCCCCGACTCGAACGCCCACGAGGCGCCCCGCGAAGGCGTGAACGACGCGAACGCGCCCGATGCCAGCGCTCCGTGGCACGCGTCGTAAAACGCCGACCCACAAAAGACCGAACCACCGAGGCTCGCTAAGGAGCGCCGGTGGTTCGCGTTGAAACAAACTGTAGTCGGCTCGCTTCGAAAGTGTCAACGCATTGTCGCCTCACCGACGCAGCTTGCTGCACGCCCCGAGCTGCGAAGTGTTCGACGCACACGATCGCTCGCGCAACCGCAGTTTATCCACAACTTATAGAACGCGACGCGACGGAAAAATCTCTACCGAGCATAACCCGTGAGAGTGATCGCCCATCGCTGAGCACGTCAGGCCACTGGTCCCGATCGAGCGTCAGTAAGGGTTGTCGACCTGATGCGGCGCAGCGGTCGGCGCCGCACTCTTCTTTACGGGTGCAGAAATTGGCGCAGCGGCTGCGGCGGCAGGCGCGACGACGGCCGGTAGCACCGGCGTGGCGGGCGGCACCGGGGATATTGCGCTCGCCGGAGCAGCTGGCAAAGCCGCGGTGGACTTGGGCGCCGAGGGCGCTGACTGCGGGGGCCGCCCCGAAGGAACGTGCACCGATGCAACCGCAACGGAGTGGGGCGAGCTCGGTGCATCCGAGAGCGCCGCACTAATCGGCGAAACGCTCGTCGCCGCGGCGCTCGCCGACTGAGCGCCGTTCGGTTCCAAAGTGGCGGGATTCGCCAACTCGGTGGCGGGTGATGCGGGAGCTGGGCTGGTAGCGACCGGTGCTTCCGGGACCGCTTGCTCGGCGTCAGCGTCGCTGTGGTGATCGCGAAACAGCGTGAGACCGTAGATCACGCCGAGTAGCAAGAGGCCGATGCCCAGCAATTTTACCGCGAGCGGCATGCGCCGATTGGGCGGTGCAAAGCCGGACGCGGAAGGCGGGTTGCTCGACGAACGCTGCGAGCTCAGTACGTCCGGAACGCGTACCCGAGCGGGCGGCGGGGTCGGCACCGGCAGGCCGTGCTTGAGCGCGCTCGCGGCGCGCTCCTTGAGCAGCCGGCGCTCCGCGCGAGACGCGCGAGATTTGCTGCGCCGAGCCATGATCGATCGACTCCGCTACTCGCGGAGTGCCTCGGCGCCGCCGATGATTTCCATCAGCTCCGTCGTGATCGCCGCTTGGCGCGCGCGGTTGTAGATCAGCGTGTATTTGCCGATCATTTCCGAGGCTTTCTTGGTGGCCGATTCCATGGCCGTCATGCGCGCGCCGAGCTCGGACGCGTTCGACTCGTAGAGCGCGCGCAAGATCGAGATCTCGATGTACATCGGCACGAGACGCTCCATCAGCGCTTTGCGATCCGGTTCGAACAGGTACTCGCGATGCGACGCCCACTCGGGCTCGTTCGCTGGAGCAGCGTTCGCGGCTTCGACTTTTTGAAGCGGGAACAGCGGCTCGGTCACGACGCGCTGGCTCATCGCGCTCTTGAACTCGTTGTACACGAGGTAGATCGCGTCGACCTGGCCGTTCACGAACGGCGTCAGCACCTTGCGCGCAATGGCGCGCGCCTGCTCGATGTCGAGCCTCTCCCAGACACCCGTCAAAGCTTCGAGCACGGGCGCGTTGCGGCGTCGGAAAAAATCCCGCCCCTTGCGACCGATGGTCACGATCTTCACGGTCTGGCCGGCGGCCTCCCGTTCGTGCCACATTTTGGCGGCGGCCTTCTGGATGTTCGTGTTGAACGCGCCGCACAGCCCGCGATCGCTGGTGATGACCAGCAGCAAGACCGTCTTTTCGGCGCGGCGAGCGAGCAGCGGATGCTCGTCACCGGTCGCACCCGCGTCGTCCGTACCGCCGCCCGCGACCTCGGCCAGCACTTGGCCAGTCTTCACCGCGTAAGGGCGGAGCGCGAGAATGCGCTGTTGCGCTTTGGTGAGCCGCGCGCCCGCGACCATCTTCTGCGCACGCGTGATCTTCTGCGTGGATTTCACGCTCGAGATGCGCTTGCGGATAGCCTTGAGGTTAGCCAAAGACGGTCACTCCTTGCTCGAGACGAACTGCTTGCCGAACGCCTTGAGCACCTTCTCGAGCTTCTTCTTGATCTCGTCGTTGACTTCTTTTTTGGTGCGAATGTCTTCGAACAGATCGGGGTGCTTCTCGTCGATGAAGCGGTACAATTCTTCTTCGTATTGGCGGAGGGATTCGACGGGCAGCTTGTCGACGTAACCCTGCGTACCGGCGAAGATGATGACGACCTGCCTCTCGACCGCGAGCGGCACGTACTGACCTTGCTTGAGCAGCTCGACGAGGCGCGAGCCTCGGTCGAGCTGAGCGCGCGTTGCGGCATCGAGATCGCTCGCGAACTGCGCGAAGGCTTCCATCGCGCGGTACTGCGCGAGGTCGAGGCGCATGGTGCCGGCGAATTTTTTCATCGCCTTGATCTGCGCGTTGCCACCGACGCGGCTGACGGAGATACCGACGTTGATCGCGGGACGAACGCCCGAGTAGAAGAGATCGCTCTCGAGGAACATCTGACCATCGGTGATCGAGATCACGTTGGTCGGGATGTACGCGGACACGTCACCGGCCTGGGTCTCGATGATCGGCAGAGCCGTCAGCGAGCCACCCGAGTGCGGATCGCGCTGCACTTCGTGATCGGCTTTGTCGGCGCGCGCTTCGAGCGCCTTTTCAGCTGCGTGCTTGGCCTCTTCGCCCAGGTACGCTTGGCCGTCGACGCCCAGGAACTTCTGGTCGCCCGGGGGCACGGTCGCGCCCTTCTTCACGACGAAGTAGCGCTCCGCGAGCTTGCACGCGCGCTCGAGCAAGCGCGAGTGCACGTAAAACACGTCACCCGGGTACGCCTCGCGACCCGGCGGGCGGCGCAGCAAGAGCGACATCTGACGGTAGGCGACGGCTTGCTTCGATAGATCGTCGTACACGACGAGCGCGTGGCGGCCGGTGTCGCGGAAGAATTCACCCATCGTGACGCCGGTGTACGGCGCGAGGTACTGCAGCGGCGCCGTCTCGGCGGCGGTCGCGAGCACGACGATCGTGTACTCCATCGCACCGTGCGAAGTCAGCTTGTCCACCACTGAGGCGACGGTCGACGCCTTTTGGCCGATCGCGATGTAGACGCAGAAAACGCCTTTGCCCTTCTGATTGATGATCGCGTCGATGGCGATCGCCGTCTTGCCGGTCTGGCGGTCACCGATGATGAGCTCGCGCTGACCGCGACCGATCGGGATCATGGCGTCGATCGCCTTGATGCCCGTTTGCATCGGTTCCTTCACCGGTTGGCGCTGCATGATGCCCGGCGCCTTGAGCTCGATGCGGCGGCGAACCTTCGACTCGATTGGGCCTTTGCCATCGACGGGCTGGCCGAGCGCGTTCACGACTCGACCAAGCAGCGCTTCACCCACTGCCACGTCGGCGATGCGGCCGGTGCGCTTGACGATGTCGCCCTCTTTCACGCCCGTGGCGTCACCGAGCACGGCCACGCCGACGTTGTCCGCCTCGAGATTCAAGACCAAGCCGATGACGCCGCCCGCGAACTCGACGAGCTCACCGGCGAGGGCGCCTTCCAAGCCGTACACGCGCGCGATACCGTCACCGCTCGTGAGCACCGTACCGGTCTCACTGACGAGCGCGGCTCGGTCGAAGTTCTGAATCTGCTTCTTGATGATGGAGGAGATCTCGTCGGCGCTGAGCTGCATGGCGTTTTTTCTCGCGAGCTTTCGGTGGTCGGGTTAGCCGGACTAGAACTTTTTTGTTTCGGGTTAGCCGGGCTGAAACGTTTGTTTGGGGTCGGGGCCCCAAAACTCAGGGGGGGCCCGCTGAATTCATTTCAGCGGGGCGGGGGTGAGCCCCCGCTTAGAGTGAGGAGAGTTGGCGCTCGATTTCGGCGAGCCGGCCTTTGACGGAACCGTCGATGGTGTTGTCCCCGATGCGGGTCACCACACCGGCGATCAGCGAAGGATCTTGTTTGCGGTCGAGTGTGACCTTGCGTTGCGTCGCGCTTTCGAGCTCCTTCACCAGCCGCTCGTAGAAAGACTCCGGCAGCGGACCCGCCGAGGTGACGGTCGCGCGCACTAGGCCCTGCTTTTCGTCGGCCAAGGAGGCCAAGCGACGAGCGATGTCCGGTAGCGAGCTCAAGCGATTGCGCTTCGCGATGCAGCGCAGCGCGTTCAGCCCGACTCCGCTCAGCCCGACGCGCGCTGCAACCTCCTGCAGGATGGCATGACGCTTCTCGAGCTCGATCAGCGGGTTACCGAGCACACTTTGCAACTCGCGATTGGCCGCGTAAGTGTCGGCGAAACTGCGAATCTGTCCGGTGAGCGCGTCGAGTTGCCCGGCTTCCACGCCGAGATCGAAGATCGCCCGAGCGTAACGTTCAGCGACGGCGTCGCTCATACTTTTCCTCGCAACGTCGAAGCCGA
>DATHOI010000263.1:0-9410 GCA_035485095.1 Polyangiaceae bacterium
CACGGCGAGTCCCTGGCCGAGCGTCTGCGCCGCGTCGGGGCGTTGGTACCCGAAGAGCTGATCCCGATCGCGCTGCAACTGTGTGACGCGCTCGGCGCGGTGCACGCGGCCGGCATCGTTCATCGTGACGTGAAGCCGAGCAATATCTTTTTGGCGCAGGAACCAAACAGCGACGCGGTTCGAGTCAAGGTTTTGGATTTCGGGATCGCGCGCGTGGAGTGGGCCGAGACGCGCCTCACCAACGCGAACGCGCCGTTGGGCACGCCCGGCTACATGTCGCCGGAGCAAGAGCAGGGTCAAGAGATCGACCACCGCAGCGACATCTTCGGTATGGGCGGCGTGCTGTACGAGTGTCTGACCGGTATTGCCCCGCCGCTCCGCGCGAGTGAGCTCTGGGAGCGCAGCGGTGATCCGAGCAGGGACGCCCAAAGCGGCGTGCAGCGCGCCTTGCAAACCATCCCGCGTGACTTTCGGCTCGTGATCGAGCGTGCCATGGCTCCCCTGCCCCGAGATCGCTTCGCCGACGCTCGCGCGCTGCGTGACGCGTTGCTCGAGCTGGGACGAAAGTCCGTCGCACCGACGGCTGCCCCCAAGCTCGCTTGAGGGCTCACTCGCTCGGCAGCGGTTCGAGCACGACGTACTGCTGGTTGCCCAGCTGCAACGTGGTTCGGGCTCGAAATCCCTGAGCCATGAAGTGAGCAACCCGCTGCTCGACACTGCGCGCGAACAGCGATTCTTCGAACGGCGCCTCTAGGGGTGTGCCAGCCGCCAAGAGCAACACCACGGCGGTCGGTCGGCGCGCGACGAGCCAGGCTCGAGGAATGCGCTTCGAGGTGTGACCCCCAGGAAAGAATGCGGACTCCGTATCCGTGACGCCCGCCAAGTCGATCACCTCCGCGTCGGGCGCGGCTGCGCCGACCCAGCCGACATCGAGCGCAGCGATGCGCGCGTCGTGCGCGAGGATCGGCCGCGCCTCGGCGATCAAGGCCGCGCGCTCGACGCCGACATGGCGCGCAGGAGCACCCAAACCAAAAGCCAAGATGAGCGCGCCAACGAGCGCCAGCGCGAAACGCGACGCACCAGCCAGCGGCCGCGATTGCTCGGCAACGTAGGCTCCGGCCAGCGCCATGCACGGCAAAACCGGGACCGCCAAACGATACATCGACATCCAATCGCCACCGCACAAGACGAGCGCAAACCAATGCGCAGCGAGCGCGGCAAAGAGCGGTCGCGCCCGAGCTGAGGAGCTCGCAAACTGCTTGGGCGTCACGAGTAGCAGCCACGGCAACCCCGTGAACGCGAACGCGCCGAGCGCGTACGCCAACCCGTGCCCGAAATCGGACGGTTTGGCATAGAACGACAAAGGCACGACGCTTCTGAAATAGCCGTGGCGCACGAGCGCCAGCGCGAGCACCGGCAGCGCGGCCAGTGCCACACGTGAGGCGGTGCGCCCGACCGACAGGCTCTCGCTGCGCGCGCGGGTCGCGACCAGGACGAACGCGAACGGCACGAGCTCGGGGCGCCAGGCCGCTGCGACGCCGAGCGCCAGCGCGCCCCCAGCGCCGCCCAACAGCCCGAGGGTCGAAAGCAACGTCACCAGGCCGGTCTCCATGCCAGAGACGGCCCAGGCCGCGAGCGGCGCAGACAGCGCGACGATGCCGAGCGGCGCGAAACGCCGAACGCGCACGCCCGCCTCCGCCACGAGCGCGCCGAGCACCCCTGCAGCCAGCAACCACGCGCCAAGCCCGAGCCACTTGGCCGCCTGCAGGACAGCGAGCGCGTCCTCCTGCCCAAGGAGTGACAGAAGCGGCGCGTAACCTAGGGGGGTTACTGCGTCGACGACCGGGCCGTGCGGGTTGAAGCGGTAGCCGAGCCCGCGCGCCAAGTGAGCGGCGACCCGTGCCGTGATCAGCGCGTCGTCGACCGTGAACCCCCAAAGCCAAGCGCTCGCGGGCAATGCGGCGCCAATACCGGCGACTGCGCCCCAGATCCGTTTTCTTGACCAGCCATGGGTCGAGGTGGCGCTGGGTTTGATCGAGAAATCACCGGACATTTAGCTCATTCGACGTTACCGAAGCGCGCGGGCCGAACCACAGCGCGAGCGGGCGGTGCCCCTAGCGGGCTCTATGCGCGCTGTCCAATCTTGTGCGATTGCCACGGAAAAGTGTCGTTCTTCGCCTGGGGTTCATACGATTGCGGTTACGGATGTCGGCAATTCAGGTTGTTGTTCGCCCCCGCCCCGAAACTGCTCCGAGCACGGCCCTGCAGCCGCTGTACGGGCTGTTCGACGTCATCGTCGACGGCGTGAATATCACGGCACGACTTGGGGAGGGTCAGGCGCTGGCTTTACTCTCGGATCTCGGTCTGGCCGTGTCCTCCTTGGCCCGCGGCAAGCGGGACCGCGAGACGCTTCAGCTGTACACGGATGACGAGGCCTGGGAGATCGGCCTGGAGGCGGACGGTGGAGACGTGCTCGTGAGCGTGTTTCGCTCGGGGCCGTCACCGCAGGTCGCGGTGCACGAGCGTCGGGTCGAGCTGTTCGAGTTACGCCGCGCGATCCTCGCTGCGCTCGAGGAGGCCCCGCTCCGCCAAGCTCCGCCTGCGATCGTTGCATCGCTCGGCAGCGTGCGGCGCCTACTCGACACGCCTTACCCGAGCTTTGGTCGACGCCCGCTGACCCGCGAAGACGTGAGGATTGCCCCGCGCGCCCTCGGCGGCCTGAGCTTTGCGGCGTCGCTGAGCGTGCGCGCGGTGCCGCGCTCGCGCTGCTCGGAGAGCGCCGAGCTCGAACGAGCCGATCTGCACTCGCTGCTCGGACGAGGCGCGTTTGGCTTGACTTGTCGCAATCGGACAGTCGCGCTCGGCGAAGCTTGTCTGTTCTTGTTGGCCGAGCGCCTGGTGATGCTCGCGGACGACGTGTTCGACGCGTGGCGGGCGCAACGCGCCGTATTCCGGCGCGCCAGCGTGGACGGCGTGCAGCTCTCGGTGCGCCGCGGCCCAGGTGATGGCCCGGTCACGCTCGGCGTGCGCGCACGCGACGCGGCCGAGAGCGAACAGCTCTCGTTCCCCGAGCTCGACGCGCGCACGTTCGTCAGTGCCGTGACGCGCTTTGCGCTCAGCCTAGCCGAGGCGTACACCACGCACGACCCTAGCCAAGCCCGCAATCTGCGTCTGAAAGCGTTGGTCAGCGCTGCCACGACGCTCGCCGAGTCCATCGCCGACAGCGTCGCGGACGACTCTCTGCAAAATCCAGAGCCCGAGAGCTACCGTTCATTCGGGCTCCCGCGCGCTCGCGCTGAGCGTGGCATGTGGGATTCGGGCGGGAAAATGCGGTTTTTGCCGCGTTGGGTCGCCACCGTTCCGAACATCGATTTACGCGCCACGTTTCAGTGCGGCGAGCGGCTGATCGTCGGTTCGCAGCGCGAAACGGCCAGCATCGAGCGTGCCAGCGGTCAGGTTCTGTGGCGCGTCCCCACGCCACGCGCAGCCAGCGTCGTGACCCCGCTCGGGCTCGCCCGGCTGCACCCCGACGGCACAATCGTGCTGCACGATCTCGACAACGGCGAGGCGCGTTTCACGACACACGTGGCGCCGCGCGCCAACGGCGGCGCGACCGGCGCACTCGTCAACGCGGCCGGCTTGCCCAAGCTGCTCGTGGTCGCCGAAGGCGACCGGTCGGTGACCGCAATCGACCTGGTTTCGGGCGATGTGCGCTGGCGGTTCACGGCCAAGCGCCCCGCGAACTACCGCGTGCGCCGCGCGGGCAAGCTGATCTTGGTCGCGGGCGGAGACTCGGCACTGCTCGCGCTCGACGTAACGAGCGGCGAGGTCATCTGGCGTGTCCGCGATCGCTTGCCGTTTTCTGGCGACATGAGCATCGACCACGACGCGGTGTTCGCGCTCTCGGGCGGGCCAATTGGGCCGACCCGTTTGCATCACGTCGACCTGTGGTCAGGCATGGTGCGCTGGTCCAAGGAGCTCGACGAGCGCCCAGCTCCGGGACATGCGCCGCTCTTGGCCGCCCACATCGTCGCGATTCCGACCCGAGACCGGCGCGGCATGGGTGTATCGGCCTATGACCGCGTGACCGGCGACGCGGTCTGGGAGCAAGCGCCCGGGCTCTCCTCGCCCACCACCGCCTTCTTGGCGGTCGACGACACGTTGATCGCCAACTCTGCATCTGGCGCGTTGCTCTGCTTGGACGCGACGACCGGCACGCTACGCTACAATCAGGTGTTTTCGCGGCACGTGGACGCGGACCAACCGCGCCGCTTGGAACCGGTACTGCGCAGCGGCGCCTTGTTCGTGCCGCAGCACCAAGTGCACGTCGTGCGCCCGCGCGACGGCGAGATCATCGGGACCATCCCGTCAGATCTGATCCCGGATCTGCTGCGCGTCGACGAGCGCTGCAACGTGTACATCGCCGAGGAGAGCGGGCATGTGGCCGCGTTTGGCGTTGCCCCGCGGCTCACTCTGGTGAAGTGAGTCGCCGGCTCGTCAGCTCGATTCGCTGCGCGGTGGCAGCGAATCGATGCGCGACGGGAGCGGCAGCGGCCCACCCACGGCGCTGGCCTTGTCGCGCACAAAACGGGCAATAGACCGAAAGGGCACGCCGGTCGGACAGATCTTCTCTTTCTCTGCCAGCACGTCGTCCCCGACGAAACTGAAGCTGTACGCCGCCGCGCGGTAGTCCGGCATGCTGCGCGACCCAGCCAGCACGAGCGCCATCACGCCGCGGTAGGCACCACCGGACGCCTCGATGCGTTGAGCCTCACCGCGGTCACACAGCCCGCACGCAATGCAGCGGCTGAACGCCGGCATCTCCTCACGCTCGTCGAGCGAGACGGGCGGCAAGCCGTCCGCGTCGTAGTTGGCGCGAAAGGCAGCAATACCCGACTTGTTGCGCGTGAACAGGCGACGGAAGACGGTCTTCACCAAGAACACGGCCAGGAGCAGGATGGCCTTCAGTCGCGGAGGCATGCGCTAACGAGGGAAACTAGCACGCGCGGGAACGTAAACTGGGACGGTTCCAAGCCAGCCGAGGCCTGCCCTGTGACGCGTCTCAGGTGACGGCGTTACACCCTGTTACGCGCCAGTAAACTACTGAATTTACTAAGATAAAATCCCGGCACGGCGCGTGCTGAATGGGTCTCCGAAAGCAAGGAGCCATTCGCCATGTTCACCGCCGTCACCGTTGAAACCCGTCCCTTCCCCACCACGCAATCCCACTCGAGCCCGCTGAGCGCTTCGGAGCTCACGGACGCACAATTGGTGACTGCGCTCATCGCCGATGAGCCGCGCGCTTGGCGTGAGTTCAACACGCGCTTCTCGCGTTTGGTGCTGAGCACCATCAGCCGCGTCACGACGCGCTTTCGCGGTGTCGTCTCGCAAGAGGACGTGCGCGAGATCTACGCCACGTTCTCCGTGCAGCTCTTGTCGAACGACAAAAACAAGCTGCGCCAGTTCGACCCAGCGCGCGGCAACAAGCTGAGCACGTGGCTCGGACTGCTCGCCAGCCACACGGCCTATGACTTTCTGCGCAGTGCGCGCCGCGAGCCGAAGCGCGCCGCGCTGAGCGAGGCCGACGACCTATACTCGGCCCAACCCGACCCGTGCGAGAGCGCCCTGATGCGCGAACGCGCCGAGCTGGTGCGCAACCTGCTGGCGGACTTCACCGACAAGGACCGCGCCTTCATCCAGCTCTATTTCGGTGAAGGCCTGGCTCCCGAGCGTATCGCCGAGCGCCTCGGCATCAGCGTAAAAACCGTGTACTCGAAGAAACACAAGATCCAGGCGCGCTTGCAGATGCTGCTCGAGCAAGCGCAATTGGCGGCGTGATCTTCAGGACGGGGCGCCGTCCGCGACGTGCGCCCAAACACGGAAGCTTTCCAGCTTGTTCGGGCCGAACGTGGTGTTGATCGCAACGTCAGCGGCGTCACGACCGCGCGCGATGAGCACTCGCCCGATGCGCGGGGTGTTGTTGCGAGCGTCGAAGGTGTGCCACTGCCCGCTCAGAAATACTTCGAACCAACCCGCAAAGTCCATCGGCCCGAAGGGCGGCGTTTCACCGATGTCAGTCAGATACCCGGTGCAGTAGCGCGCGGGAATGTTCATGCAACGACAGAGCGTGACCGCCAAGTGCGCATAGTCACGGCACACGCCAGTGCGCTCGTTGAAAACCTGCCAGGCGGTTTTGGTCGGGCTCGCATACTCGTAGCCGAAGCGAATGTGGCTGTGCACGAAGTCACAGATCGCCTGCACCCTGCTCCAGCCGGTTGGCGCGGAGGAGAACAATTGCCACGCGGTCTCGCTCAGTCGATCCGTCTCGCAGTAGCGGCTGCCCAATAGGAATACCAGCGCGTCGGCGGGCAGAGTTTCGACCGCTTGTTGCTGCGCCCCCGTCGAGACGGCGTCATGCGCGCCCGAGTCCTTGACGACGGTGTCCCCAGAGATGAGCACGCTGCCCGATGGCGCGACGAGACGACTGCACCAATTGCCGAAGCCATCGCGATAAACCGTCACCGGGACGGACGGACTCGTGCTGATGCGATCCGGCTGGAGCAGATCCGAGGCCCGTGAATCATGGACGTTCAGCGTCAAGATCATCGGCGTCGGTTGTGGGAACGTGTAGCGGAGCTCGTAGCCAACGCGGATCTGCGTCGCGGTGCCCGACACTTGCTGCATCATCGAAGTACCGCGCGATTGGTCGCGACTGAATTCTGACTCCAGCTTTCAGACATTGCACGAGACTATCACGCGGCGAGCGGGCTTTCCTGCGGCGATGCGCGATGATGTTCACACATCAATACCTCGACGGAGTGAAACGTGATCAGCGACGTTGGGAAACACGCGCGCACGCAATACGCAGGGCATGGCGACACGGCGGCACCTCGATGTCACCGTTATTGAGTGCGGTAAGCCGCGGCGGTTTGTGCTCGGCGGAGTTTAGGCGCACAACGGTTCTAGGAATGTCTAGACATGCAATGGGGACAGGGCGCGACAGGTCCTCGACTTGACCGTGGAGGTCATTCCGCCATGTCTCGCGTGTGGCACTTGTTGCTTCTCGGAGCTCGCGACGTACGTGCGGGTCGATGGCTCCGACCACGCGCGGCTCGGCTCTCAGGTCGGCGCGCTGACTATCTTCGACGGACACCGTTGCCACATGAGGATGTACGACGGACACTGCGCTGCGCTCGTCGTCGATGTAACGAACCAGCGTTTCGTGTGCTCGATCTACGAGAATCGGCCCAACGTCTGCCGCGAGCTCGAGCGAGGTGCATCCGCTTGCCGCGGCGAGCTACACGAGAAACGCGAGCGCCCACTCATGCTGCTTCGTTCGCGCGGAGCCATCTCATAGCGAGCGCTCGTCGCGAGGCCGGTGGCAGGATTTGAACCCGGGTCGCAGCCGGGTTCAGTCGCGTGAGCTGCTGAACTAGTCGGGGTGGCAGGATTTGAACCCGGGTCGCAGCCGGGTTCAGTCGCGTGCGCTGGTCTCTTAGTCGGGGTGGCAGGATTTGAACCTGCAACAGCCGGCACCCAAAGCCGGCCCTCTACCAGGTTGAGGTACACCCCGAAGGGAGGCGGAATATAGCAGCGAGTTTTCTGGTCACAAGCGGAAAGCCGTAACGCGACGCCGAAGGCTGCGACGAGGCGCGGGGCGACGGGTGACCATCAAACCTGCCCTTCTGGAGACGGTCGGGACTGGGTCGACCGAGGCAATGCGCGCTTCAGTCTGGGATTGGGTCGAGGGTGACGTTGAGCTGGATCGGGTCGCGATCGGCTTCGACCAAGCGGTCCCACGGAAAGTAGCCCGGTTTTTCGACGGTGATGCGGTGTTTGCCGATGGGCAGGCGAACGCCGCGCGCGGAGACGTAGCCGAGCGGGCCGATGTACTCTTCGTCGATTAAGACGGCGGCGTCGCTGGGTGAGGTTTTGCTGTGCTCGATGCTCAGTGAGACGGCTGGCCGCCCAACACCGGGCTCGCAACTCGTGAGCGAGAGGATCAAGAGCACGGCGAGCGCGGCGGCAGCCGTGAGCGCCACGTACGGCGTGAGCCTGCGGAATAGCGCGGCCCAGGCGGACTCCGACTTCACCCCCTGGGGTGAAGCAGTGCGCGTCATTCCCATTCGATGGTCGCCGGGGGCTTGGAGCTGATGTCATACGCCACGCGATTGATGCCTTTGACCTCGTTGATGATGCGCGCGCTCATCTTGGCCAGGACTTCGTGCGGTAGGCGGGCCCAATCGGCGGTCATGCCGTCACTCGACTGCACGGCGCGAATCACGCACGTTTCCTCGTACGTGCGGTCGTCGCCCATGACGCCGACGCTGCGCACCGGCAAGAGCACGGCGAACGCTTGCCAGACCGAGGAATACAGGCCGGCCGCACGCAGCTCTTCGTCGACGATGGCGTCGGCTTTACGGAGCACGTCGAGCCGGATGTCCGTCAGATCACCGAGGCAACGCACCGCTAGGCCCGGACCTGGGAACGGGTGGCGCCAGAGCACGTCGTGCGGCATGCCGAGGGCTTCGCCGACCGCGCGCACTTCGTCTTTGAAGAGCTCACGCAGTGGTTCGATGAGCTTGAGCTTCATGCGTTCGGGCAAGCCGCCCACGTTGTGGTGGCTCTTGATCACGGCGCTTGGACCCTTGACGCTCACGCTCTCGATCACGTCCGGGTACAGCGTGCCTTGTACCAAATATTTGGCATTCTCGATGCGGTTCGCGTGCTCGTCGAAGACGTCGATGAACAGCTTGCCGATGACTTTACGCTTTTTTTCCGGGTCGGTGACGCCGGCCAAGCCGTCGATGAACAATCTGCGCGCGTCGACTGGGATTAGGTTGAGGTGAAAACTTTGGCGCATCGTTTGAACGACGCTCTCGAACTCGCCTTGGCGCAACAAGCCGTTGTCCACGAAGATGCACACCAGCCGGTCACCCAGCGCTTTGTGACAGAGTACCGCGGCGACCGAGGAATCGACACCGCCGCTCAGGCCGCAGATCACGCGCTCATTCGCGCCGACTTGCTCGGCGATCTTGCTGACCGCTTCGTCCACGAAGGAGCCCGGAGTCCAGCTCGGCTCGAGCTTGGCGACCTCGAATAGAAATGCACGCAGGACGTCCGCGCCGCGCTGAGTGTGTGCCACCTCCGGGTGAAACTGAATGCCGTACAGCTTGCGCTCGGGGTTGGCGATCGCCGCCAGCGGCGCGTTCGGGCTCGTGGCGATGACCCTAAAGCCCTCGGGGATTTTGGTGAGCTTGTCACCGTGGCTCATCCAGACGCCGGTCTCTTCGCCGTTTTGAAAGGCCGACAGGATGCCGCAGTTCTCGGAGATGGTCAGCTTGGCCGGGCCGTACTCGCGTTCGTTGCTCGGTTCGACCTTGCCGCCGAGCTGCAGCGCCATGAGCTGC
>DATHOI010000264.1:0-6982 GCA_035485095.1 Polyangiaceae bacterium
CTCCGCGGCGATCAAGAACACGCCGGACACGGCTACGCTGTCGCCCGGCTTCAGCCCGGCGAGCACTTCGTACGCGCCGTTCGATTCGTTCCCGACGCTGATCTCCTGCGGGCGAAAGCGACCTTGACCCAGATCGACGAAGACCAAGCGACGTGGCCCCGTGTACACCACCGCGGACGTCGGCACTTGCACCCGGGGCTCGGCATCGCTCGCGAGCGCGACGCTGGCGTACATTCCGGGGCGCAAGTCGAGCGCCTTGTTCGCGAGCTCGACACGTACACGCCCCGTCCGCGACGCGGGATCCACGGAGGGATAAACGTAGGCGACCTTTGCGTCATACGAGCGACCGGGCAAGTAGTCGAGCGTGACCGTCGCGCTCTGCCCGACTCGAACGTGCGCGAGGTCGGCCTCGTACACCTCCGCCTCGACCCAGACTCGGTTCAACGCGGCGATGCGATACAGCCGCATTCCGGCATCGACCGAAGCCCCTTCCACCACGTCCTTTTCAATCACGAAGCCGCTCGCCGGCGCGGGGATCGCGATATTTTCCGAAGGAACGCCGCTCGTTCGCAGAGCGTCAATCTGGGCGTCGCTGAGCCCGAGCAGGTGCAGGCGTTGGCCCGCAGCTTTCCCGAGCACACCGGTGCGGTTCGCGCTGGGGTCGGCGCCACTCGTCGGTTCGCTGCGACTTGCGAGCAGAAAGTCCTGCTCCGCGTTGTACAGCTCGGGGCTGTAGAACAGAAAGAGCGGTTGACCCTTCGTCACGCGCTGGCCGGTCTCGTTCACGAACAGCTTCGTGATCCAGCCGCGGACCTTGAGGTTCACGTCGCTGAGCGTCGATTCGTCGTAGGTTACGTGTCCGACCGCGCGAAACGAGCGTTGCATCGGCCCTTGGGTCACAAGTCCCGTTCGCACGCCGATCAGTTGCCGGCGCGCGTCGTCGATTATCACGACGCCTTGCTCTTGCTGCGTCTTCGTGACCGGCACCAGATCCATACCGCAGATCGGACACTTGCCAGGACCGTGCTGCTTGACGCTCGGATGCATGGAGCACGTGTAGTGGTCGATGTCGGAATCGCCGAGCGTCGACGGAGCGGTCGCTTCGGGTTTGGTCGCGACGGCCTCGCCGCCAAACCAGTCCAGCAGCGGCCGCCGAAGCGCGATAACCAGCACGGTAAGCCCGACCACCAGGCCCGCGGCTCGAACCGAGCGTGCCTCGATCCAACGGCTCATCGCTCGGCGTCCTTTCCTTCGATCCCGGGAATTCTGCCCAGCGCCCGCTCGAGCTCGGCCTGACGGCGGTAGCACTCTGCGCGCGCGACCTGATAGTCGAGCTCGACACCACGTAGATTCTTCTCGGCGTCGATGACCAGCGCGAACGAGCTCTGCGACGAAACGAAGCCAGAGCGCGCCGCCTCGACGCGCTCTTTGGCCAAGGGCGTCAGCCTCTTCTCGAACACCTCGAGCACGTGGCGCGACTCCTCGAGCTGCTTCAATGCGACGAAGGCTTGCGTGCGAGCGGCGTCGGTCATGCGCGCCGCTTCGCTCTCGAATTGCGCGCGCGCGGCGATCGCTTCGTCCGCCATGCCGGCGCGGCGTCCCGTCTGGATCGGCAGGTTTAGCCCCACACCGACCATCCAGCGATGCTCGGGGGTGTCCCACATCGAGTTATACGTCGTGGAGATCGTCAGATCCGGGTAGTAGTCGCGAGCCGCACGCTCAGCCCGCGCCTGCTCGGCTTGCACGTGGTCCCGAGCCGCCGCTATCTCGGGGCGCCCAGTCACGGCTTCCTCTTCGAGGCGCTTCGGTTCGGCGTCGAGCAGCGCGGTCAGCGGCAAGTCCCGAGGTGGTGGCGGCAAGGGCAGCTCGGGCGAGCGATGAAGGAGCTCGTTCATCTGAGCCACGATCACGTCGCGCTGCGAGGTGAGGATGGCCGTGTCGTGCTCCATGTGAGCGAGCTCACTCTCCGCCTGCAACGTGTCTTGGGCCGAACCTCTGCCAGCAACGAGCTGAGCCGCTGCGCTGTCCAGCATGGCCCGCATCAGCTCGATGTGGTGTGCGTTGATCTCGAGTGAACGCGCGGCGACGAAGTACTGCTCGAACAAGACCAGCGCGCTCAGCGCCAGCTCACGCTTGACCGATTCGTAGTCGCACCTCGAAACCGCCGCTTCAGCCGCGGCGATCGACGCATCGAGCGAACGTTTGCCGAACCACGGCACTTTCTGGCTAATTCCCAGCTCGTAGCCGAGCCCAGCTCTCGACGAGCCAATCGATAACGGAGCCACCGCGATGTCCAGCATCGGGTCTTCGAATGCCCCCGCCTGGCGAACACGCGCCAACGCGGCCCGCCAGCCTTGTCGCGCAGACTCCAGGCTCGGGTTGCTATGCAGGACCGCTCGAACATAGGCGCTGCCGTCGAGCTCGGCGGCGGACACGGCGCGCTCGTCCTCGCGCGAGGAGACACCGGGGCGCGAGCGCTCAGAACCGTGAAAGTCCGCATCAAAGCTGGCGTGGGACGAGCTACCGGTGGTCGTAGCGCAAGCGGCAAGCGCACCGGCGAGCGCGCACGGGGCAAAGTCGTAGAGCCGCCGCCAAGTAAACGGAATACTGATCATGAAAAAACTCCTCAGGCGAGGTCGGCACGCTTCGCGCAACGGCGCGGGCGTGCGGTCCGAAGGCTTCAGAAGCCCAGACTCACTCGTCGCGAAAAGGAGCGCGTCAGATCAGGAACGCGCAGTGAACGATGAATAGCGCTGGCCGGCCTGCAGGCGGCGCACGCGCCGACCGAACCGGCATGCCGACGATTTGCGCATTGAGCGGCGCGTATCCGTAAGGCGGTAAGGTGGCCACCAGGGACGGCCCTGAAATGCCGTCAAACCAGGCTCGCGTGCTCGTCATGCCAGCACGCGCAGCGGTGACGATTTTTTCACAGCAGTCCGCGGGGCGCGCTTGCTGCGGCGCGTGCGTAGCCCGGGACGACCCCTCGCTCGCACAGCAGCAGGTCGCCACGACGCGCCCGGTCATGCGGCACAGGTAGTGCGTGCTAGCAGCCGCACCGCTCGAAACCAGCACCGCAACGACCGCCAGCAAGGCGAGAATCTGGAGTCGGAGCCGGCGCATTCGAGTCGAGTGTACACCATCCAAACGGGCCCCGCATTCCCCGGCAAATCACGGACGGCCCGTGTGAGGAGCTCGCTACTTCATCTTCTGCAACGCTTCTTGCAGCGCGGGGCTGGCGGCGTACGGCGCGCTCCGAGAAATATCGGCACCGGTCTCCCAGAGCACGGGCACCATTTTCCGGGTCAGCGCGGCTTTGCCCACGGCCGACATCCAGCGCACGCGCGACTCGGCTTCTTTCTTGGGGGTCACGCCGAACTCTCCGATGAAGGCCGGCGTGTCATTGCGCGTGCAAAAGTCGGCCATCATGTCGAACAGGCGATTCAGCTCGGCCACGTCGCTCGCGCTGCCCCACGTCGCCGCCATCTTTGCCCAGCTCGCGTCCTCGGTCATACCGACGAACGGCCACGGCGTGTAATAGTGCACCGAGATGAATAGCCGATGTGGCGGCGTGTCGCGCGGTAGCAGGTAGTCGAGGCTACTCGTCTTGGTGATGTCCGTCGCGTAGCCAGTCACCACCAGCAAACGCTTGGCGTTGTTGCCGCCAGTGCTCCGCACCGTGTCGATGAAGAGTTGGTTCACGTGCGTCAGCGTGGCGTACGCTTGCTGGGGCGTCCCTGCATTGTCGAATTTGGTCTCTTCATTCAGCGCTTCGAAGAGCAGCTGTTGATTTCGACCCGCGAAAAACGTCGAGATTTGCGTCCAATACGCGCGATATTTCTTTTCTGCCGCGGGGCTGAACGTGGCGAACGTATCGGCGAAGTGCTCCTTGTTGCTGGAATCGATCCAGCCACCGTCCCAGTGAATGTCGACCACGCAAAACATGCCGGCTTTGATGATCCAATCGACGACCTCGCCCACTCGCGCCAGCTTCTCCGGCTGAATGCGACCGTCGACCGCGTACGTATCCCACGCTACCGGTAGCCGCACTGTCCTGAAGCCCAACGCCGCCAACGCCCGCACGTAGCCTTCGGTGATCGGCGGGTTGCCCCAACCTGTCTCCCACTTGGTCGTGTTGTCTAGCGTGTTGCCGATGTTGATGCCCGGCCCCATCTGCTCGGCTGCGGCCCACGCCTCGAGGTCACTCGTGACTTTGGCAGCCAACGGCGCAGCACCGGCGTTCGATTTTGCGGCGCCACTGTTCGGCACTTGCGGCGGAGTGATGCAAGCCGGCGCTAGAGAGCTCAAGGCCAGAGTCAGCAGCGCGCTGCACAGCCAGGGCGCGCGCGACCGGCGGGGCTTTTCGATTCGTGCGACAGAAAACACGCGCGAATCATGGCCGCGATTTCGAGCGCTCGAGCTCACGATTGTGCACGCCGCCGCCCGCGCGACCAGCAACGAACGCTACAGACCAGCGCCGAGCAGCGCAAAGTCGCCCGTGGCGCCCGTGTGCAAGCCCGAAGGGTATTGGGATGGTCACCCAGCGCGGCGCGCTGCGGCGCAGCCTTCGGCGTCACACGGCGACCCCTCGCCCCAGCCAGAAACAAAGTACGTGTACGCAATCGAGAAACGAACGCCAAGTAGAACGAGCCGCGCTCCAAAATTCGTTGGCCGCCGCCCGCGACGCCGAAGGCTGAGCCGACACGCGCTGGAACGCGTGACCATCAATACAGGACGACTTCAGCTCGCGGCGGTGCGTTCCGCCAGCGCTTTCAAGTCCGTCGCTTCCAGCACGCTGCTCGGCGCGCCGAAGCGGACCGCGTTGATCATCGCGCGAGCCACTTCGCTCAGCGGCAAACCCGGGAAGAACAAGTTGAGCACCGGGTAGAAGACGAGCATCGCCTTGTACGCGCTCTTGATGTGCAGCTGGCCGGGTGTGGGCTTCATCAGCGAGAGGCGGAAGTTGTACACGGCCTTGAAGGGCAGCCGGGCGAGCGCGTTTTCGGCTTTGCCCTTCACGCGCGCCCACATCACCTTGCCTTGCTCCGTGCCGTCAGTGCGCGCACCGGAGACATGCACGAGGACCATGCTCGGGTTGAGGCGCACCAGCGTTTCCGCAAAGTGAAGCGGAGTCGCGTAGCTGATGGCGGTGTACTCGGGCTCTTTCATGCCCACCGAGCTCACGCCCGCGCAGTAAAAACAGGCGTCGTAGCCGGTGAGCTGCGGCTCCGCGCCCGCCAAGTCGTGGAAGTCCGGCACCAAGCACTCGCTGAGCTTCGGGTGCGTATGACCGCAAGTGCGACGCCCCACCGCGAGCACTCGTTCGACCGCTGGATTTTCGAGGCATTCGAGCAGCACGCCTTCGCCGACCATGCCCGTCGCCCCAGTGATGATGACCTTCATGCGCGAAAGGGCAGCACGCGCTGCTCACGTTGACAACCACGTCACGCGCACGCGCGAGCCTTTTCGCCTCCAACCGAGCAAGCTCACGAGCCTCCGTCCGGCGTGGCAGCGCTGCCGAGGCCACTCGCAGCGCTCGCGTCGGGCCCGGCGTCATTCGTGTTGCTCGCGCTGCGTGACCCGCCCCGGCAGACGACGTGCTTCCGCTCTGACCGCAACCCAAGAGCGTCACGCCCAGCAAGGTCCGCCAGCAAAACGCGCGGATTTGTCCCTTCCCGATCAAACTTGCGACACGACAGTGCGCCACTGGTCGCTCCGGACCTCGCCGAACGGGCGGATTTGTGGCTGGCGCTCTGAAGTCCGGGCCTTAGGCTCTCCGCCATGCGCTACAACCTCCTCGGCAACACGGGTCTTTACGTTTCGGAGCTCTGCCTCGGCGCCATGACGTTCGGCGGCGGAAGTGGCATGTGGCAGGCCATCGGCCGGCTCGGACAGCAGGAATCCCTGGGTCTGGTTTCCGCCGCGCTCGACGCGGGCGTCAACTTCATCGACACCGCGGACGTGTACTCGGAGGGCGAGAGCGAACGCTTGGTCGGCGAGGCGCTCAAGGCCCTCAATCGGCCGCGCGAGCAAATCGTGGTCGCGACGAAAGTGCGCGGCCGGGTCGGGCCCGGTGTCAATCAAGTGGGCCTATCGCGCGGTCACATCCTGTCCAGCATCGACTGCAGCTTGCGTCGCCTCGGGCTCGATCACATCGATCTGTATCAGATCCACGGCTTCGATCCGGTGACGCCCATCGAGGAAACCGTGCGCGCGCTCGACGACGTGGTCCGCTCCGGCAAGGCGCGCTACGTCGGCTTCAGCAATTTGCCGGCCTGGGTGGCGTCACACGCGATCACCTTCGCGGAGCAAAACGGCTTGGCGCGCTTTCAGAGCGCGCAAGTCTATTACTCGATCGCCGGCCGCGACATCGAACGCGAGATCGCGCCGCTGTGCCAAGCGCGCGGTCTGGCGATTTTGCCCTGGAGCCCGCTCGCCGGTGGCCTGCTGTCGGGCAAGTTCGATCCCGACAAGAAAGGCCCCGCCGACGCACGCCGCGCGTCCTTCGATTTTCCGCCCGTGAATATGGAGCGCTTGCCACGCGTGCTCAACGCGCTCCGCAAAGTCGCTGAAGAGACCGGCACCTCCGTCGCTCGCGTCGCACTCAGCTGGCAGCTCACGAAGCCCTTCGTCACGAGCATCATCATCGGCGCCAAAAAGCCGGAGCAGCTCGCCGACAATCTGGCCGCCAGCGAGCTCAAGCTGTCGCGCGAACAAGTGAAACAGCTCGACGAAGCGAGCGCGCTCCCGCCCGAATACCCAGGCTGGATGGTCGATTTTCAAAATTCGCGCGACCCACGCGGCTCGGCGCAAGCCCCCTCCGACGCGCAAATCCGCGCCGCCGCCGAACGCCTTGAGTGAACGTTCGCCTTGAGTGAACACTAGCCTTGAGTGAACACTAGCCTTGAGTGAACACTAGCCTTGAGTGAACACTAGCCTTGAGTGAACACTAGCCTTGAGTGAACACTAGCCTTGAGTGAACACT
>DATHOI010000265.1:0-7416 GCA_035485095.1 Polyangiaceae bacterium
CTGGGTAACTACGTCGAGCACTACATCATGCTCTCCGGCGCGCTCTTCACGCTCGGCTGCGTCGGGTTCCTCGTGCGGCGCAACGTGCTGGTGCAGCTCATGTGCATCGAGCTGATGCTGAACGCGGTGAACCTCACGCTCGTGGCCTACAACCGCCTGCACACGGGCGACATGAATGGTCAGGTGTTCGCCTTCTTCATCATCGCGGTCGCTGCGGCGGAAGCCGCCGTCGGCCTCGCGATCGTGCTCGCCTTCTACCGGCTGAAGTCCAGCGTCCAGAGTGACGAAGCGGATCAGCTTCGTCACTGAACCTTTAGGGCTTATCACTCATGCAAGCGATCGAGGCACTGTTCCCCGCCACGGACTACACGCTGCTCGGCTTCATCGTGCTGCTTCCGTTACTCGGCGCCGCCGTGAACGGCGTGTTCGGCAAGCGGCTCGGCAAAGAAGCGGTCTCGCTTCTCGCGCTGAGCGTCGTCTTCCTTTCCTTCATGCTGTCGGTGGTGACGTTCTTCGCCCTCAGCCACGCCCAAGACGGCGCCGAGCCGGCTCGCTTTTACTGGAAGGGTTGGGAGTGGTTTCACCTCAGCCAAGTCGGCGGCACCGGCATCACGCTGAACGTCGCGTTCTCGGTCGACGCACTGAGCGGCACGATGGCGCTGATCGTCACCGGCGTCGGCTTTCTGATTCACCTCTACTCCACCAAGTACATGGAGGATGACCCGGGCTTTCACCGCTTCCTCACGTACTTGAACCTGTTCATCTTCTCGATGCTGGTGCTGATCCTGGGCGACAGCCTGCCGATCCTGTTCGTGGGTTGGGAAGGCGTCGGCCTGTGCAGCTACTTGCTCATCGGTTTCTGGTTCGAGACCGAGGCCAACGCAGCGGCCGGCAAGAAGGCCTTCATCACCAATCGCATCGGTGACTTCGGGTTGCTCGTGGCGATGGGGCTGCTCCTCTATTACACGGGCGCGCTCGACTGGTCGGGCATGCAAGGCCACGCTCGCGACCTGCTGACGCCGTTGCAGGTTTGGCCGCTCGGCACACACGTGCCGGCCGCCAGCATTTTGCCGCACAATTGGGAGGTCTGGATCAACACACCGCGCTACGTGAGCGCGGCAACGTTGGTAGGCTTGGCCTTGTTCTTGGGCTGCGCGGGCAAGAGCGCGCAGTTGCCACTGTACGTCTGGCTGCCGGACGCGATGGCCGGCCCAACGCCGGTCAGCGCCCTCATCCATGCAGCCACCATGGTCACGGCCGGCGTGTACCTGCTCTGCCGCATGTCCTTCGTGATGGTGCTCAGCCCGGCCGCCATGATCGTGGTCGCGTTCACGGGCGCCTTGACGGCGATCTTCGCGGCCAGCATCGCGTTTGCCCAGAACGACATCAAAAAGGTCCTCGCCTATTCGACCGTGAGCCAGCTCGGCTACATGTTTCTGGGCGTGGGCGTGGGCGCGTTCACCGCGGGCTTCTTTCACGTCATCACGCACGCCTTCTTCAAGGCCTGCATGTTCCTCGGCGCCGGCTCGGTGATCCACGCCATGCACGCGCGCATCCACGACACGGATTCGTCGCAGGACATGCGCAACATGGGCGGCCTGCGCAAATACATGCCGTACACGTTCTGGACGTTCGCGCTGTCCTGGGCGGCGATCGTCGGCCTTCCTGGCACGAGCGGCTTTTTCTCCAAGGACGAGATCTTGCTCAAGGCGTTCACGTCTTTCGTGAAGTCGCCGGTCGCGAACAACAAGCTCTCCGAGGGCGGCATCTCGATCGAGCTCTTCAGTTGGCCGACTTGGGCCGGTCCCGTGCTGTACGGCATCGGGCTCGTCACCGCGCTGATGACCGCGTTCTACATGACGCGCTTGTTCATCGGTATCTTCTTCGGTGACTTCAAGGGTTGGAAGATCGTCAAGAACTGGAAAGAGCCGGAGCACGCGCACGGCCACGACGACCACCATCACCACCACGCACCGGGTGAGCCGCTCGAAGGCCCGGTGCCGCACGAGTCTCCCTGGCAAATGTGGCTGCCGCTGGCGATCCTCGGGGGGCTCGCCGCGGTGTCCGGTTTCTTCAACGCCGCGCCGCTGCACATCACGCCGTTCGATCACTGGCTCGAGCCGGTGTTCGAGAAGGCGATGGCCTCGGTGCAACTGATCGAGGACGCCGAGAGCAAGGTCCCGGTGTTCCTGGCTTTGGCGTTCGCAGCTTTCGCCGGTGGCACGGGCATCGCCTACTGGATGTACGTTTCGCAGAAGGGCGAGCCCGCCCGGAAATTCGCGGAGACGTTCCCCGGGTTCCATGCGCTCGTTTTCGACAAGTGGCGCATCGACGAAATCTACGACGAGTTCGTGATCGGCGCGGTCGACTCGCTCGCCGAGTTCTTCGCCTGGGCCGACAAGTGGATCGTCGATTTCCTGCTCGCGCGTGTGTCGACGGCGCTCGTCTCGTTCTCGGGCAGCGCGCTTCGCTACCTACAGACGGGTCGCGTGCAGACGTACGCAGCGGTCATGGTGGTTGGCTTGGGCGGCGTCGGCTGGTTCTTCGTGACCCCGCGCGTCGACGCCAAAACGCACTCCGACGACGCTTCCGGTGCATACACCGTGAGCGCGGCGCCGGGCCTCGGTTACAGCTACCGCTGGGACCTCAACAACGACGGCAAATGGGACACCGAGGACTTCGGCTCCCAAACCGAGGTGTCATTGAACTTGGCCGTCAAAGAGAATCGAACCGTGAGACTCGAAGTGAAGAATGCGTTTGGGCAGACCGCCACGAGGTCTTTCTCCTTCGTGCGGCCGCTGCCCGACCTATCGGGCGCCACGTCGCGCCTGGATCTGCCGGAGCCAGCGCATGGGGACGACGTGCTCCGGGCGCCGAGCTCAGGTCGTCATCTGCCGAAGCAAACGGGTGAGTTGCGATGAACCCGCTGGCCCAGTTTCTGTTTCAAATCGTGCCCTATCTCTTGGCGTTCGCCGTGGGCGCGCTCGTGCCGCGCCGTCAGGGGACGCCAGAGCGTTTTGCGATCGGCGTGGTCGCGGCGTTCAGCGTGTTACTCGTGAAGAGCCTGTGGCCGACGGTCGGCGCCGTGGCCGAAGAGGCTCCGCACGAGTGGCCGCACCTGCTGAGCGTGATCGTGTTCTTGCCCATCCTGGGCTCGGTCTTCGTGCTCTTCATGCCGCGCCAATCGCCGGTGATCTTGAAGCGCGTCACGTTCTTGATCTTGGGCTTGGACTTCCTCGTATCGCTCGGTCTGCTCTCCGTGCCGATGACACGCGGTTGGCATTTTCAGCACATTTCCGAGTGGATCCCGATGTTCGGCATCCGCTACCACGTGGCGGTCGACGGCATCAGCATGTGGCTGATTCTGCTGTCCACGTTGACCACACCGATCGCCGCCTATGTGTCGTTCGGGTCGCTCAAGACGCGCATCAAGGATTTGTGCTTCGCGTTCCTGCTCTTGCACGGCGCGATGATGGGCGCGTTCGTCTCCCTCGACCTGTTCCTGTTCTTCGTGTTCTGGGAGCTGATGCTGATCCCGATGATCGTGATGATCGGCGTCTGGGGTGGGGTCGAGAAGGTCAAGGCCGCGTACAAGTTCTTCATCTACACGATGGTCGGCAGCATGCTGATGCTGGCCGCGATCTTGTACATGGTCTGGAACTTCACGAAGCTCTCCGGCTACCCGAGCTTCGACTACCTCGCGCTGCAGCACGTGGTTTTGCCGCACACAGCGGCGTGGCTGTGCTTCATCGGTTTCTTCTTGGCGTTTGCCATCAAAGTGCCGATGTTCCCGTTCCACACTTGGCTCCCTGACGCGCACGTGCAGGCGCCGACTGGCGGCTCCATCATCTTGGCCGCGGTGCTGCTCAAGCTCGGCGCCTACGGCTACATTCGCTATTGCATGGGCCTGCTCGGCGGTGTCGCTTGGCAGTCCGCGGCGACCTTGGCCGGCGTGGCCATCGGCGGCGGCATCGTGTACGGCGCGCTCGTGGCCTGGAAGCAAGACGACGTGAAGCGCTTGGTCGCGTATTCGTCCGTGGCGCACATGGGTTTCGTGATGCTGGGCCTGTTTGCCGGCACTCAGGCGGGCATGGAGGGCGCCGTGCTGCAGATGCTCAACCACGGCGTCTCGACCGGCGCGCTGTTCCTTTTGGTCGGCGTCATCTACGACCGGCGTCACACGCGGCTGGTGCGCGAGTTCGGCGGCATCGCCAAGGTGATGCCGGTGTATGCGGCCTTGTTCGTGATCGTCACCATGTCGAGCATCGGCGTGCCGGGCACCAATGGCTTCGTGGGCGAGTTCATGATCGTCATGGGCACGTTCGTGTCGCAGACCCTCGGCGGTCAGGCAAAGCTCCAAGCCGGGCTCGCCTCCGCGGGTGTGATCTTGGCGGCCGTGTACATGCTCTCGGTCGTCCAGCGCGTGTTTTTTGGTCCGCTCACGAACCCCAAGAACAAGCACCTGAAGGACATCAACGTGCGCGAAACGGTGGCCGTAGCGCCGCTGATCGCGTTCGTATTCGTGATCGGTCTGTTCCCGAACCTGTTCTTGAGCCGCATGACCGACAGCGTCAGCGCCGTGCTCCAGCGCTACACGGAATCACGCAAAGCTTACATGGACAGTGGGGACGCGGAGTTTGCGACCTTGTCGCCGCGTGAGGATGACCCGCTCGAACACGGCTATCCGGAGGCCCCCGGCAAAAAGGCTGACGCGTCGCCACCTGCTCAAGCGCTCAATGGAGGCGCGCCATGAATCTGAACGTCCTCTTCGCGGTGTCTCCGATTCTGGCGGTCGCCATCGGCGGT
Organism: Polyangiaceae bacterium; assembly: GCA_035485095.1. Classification (GTDB taxonomy): domain Bacteria; phylum Myxococcota_A; class Polyangia; order Polyangiales; family Polyangiaceae; genus PMG-095. The sequence goes on from DATHOI010000265.1 coordinate 4,807, forward strand.
TTGCTGTTGATGTTGGCTGAAGCATTCGGCAAGCCGATGGCGGTCGTGGGCCCCGGTGGCCTCGTCTCGACCGACGCCGGCGCGGGTCGCTCGGACGAGCTCGCACTCGGTACTTCCGTCGTGCTGTTTGCGGGTGCGTTGATCAGCGTCGCGCTTTGGAAGGTGGGACCCGAGACGATAGACGGCGTGGCTTCGCTCGCGCCGTACCTGATCATCGATCGCTTCACGCTCTTTTTCTGCTTCGTGCTGTGTCTCGGCGGGGGCCTCGCGGCACTCTTGGCTGGCGGCTACTTGCCCGAGCACAATCTGGATCGCGGTGAATTTTTCCCGCTGCTCGTGTTCTCCACGGTTGGCGCCATGGCGCTGGCCGCCTCGGGGGACTTTCTGAGCTTCTTCGTCGCGCTCGAGACCATGTCGCTCGGCGTGTACTGCATGATCGGCCTACGTCGCGGCAACGTGCGCGCGAGCGAGGCGTCACTGAAGTATTTCTTGCTCGGCAGCTTTGCGGCCGCGCTCACCCTGTTCGGCGGCGCGCTACTGTACGGCGCCACCGGTCACACTGATTTTCAGGGCATCGGCGAAGGCATCGCGACCATCGGCAAGGCGTCGAGCGCCGTCAGCGCGCCCTTGGTGCTCGTTGCGCTCGGCCTGGTCGTTGCCGGGCTCGCGTTCAAGATCAGCGCGGTTCCGTTCCACATGTGGACGCCGGACGCTTATGAAGGCGCGCCCACGCCGACCACGACGTACATGGCCGTGGCCGTGAAGAGCGCCGCGTTTGCGGTTCTGCTTCGTATCTTGCTGGTTGGTTTTGGCGACGCGCGTTTGACGAGCTGGGGCGGCACGGGTTGGCCGCCTGTGTTGGCGTGTCTCGCCGTGCTCAGCATGACGGTCGCAAACGTGATCGCCGGCCGTCAGGAATCGGTCAAGCGCATGCTCGCCTATTCGTCGATCGCGCACGCCGGCTACGCGCTCGTGGGCGTGGTCGCGGCGATGAAATCGTCGCAGGGTGCCTCCAGCGTGCTCTTCTACATGCTGACTTACACGGTCTCGACCGTGGGCGCGTTCGGCGCACTCATCTTGTGTGGTCGCCGCGGCGCGGAAGCCGTGAGCTACGAGGACTTGGCCGGGCTCGGCAAACGCCACCCTGCCGCCGCGCTGGCCTTCTCGTTCTTCCTGCTGTCGCTGGCGGGCGTGCCGCCGACCGCGGGCTTCTTCGGCAAGCTGTACGTATTTAGCGCTGCGGTCGATTCCGGCCTCAACGTGCTGCTGGTCATCGGGCTGCTCAACAGCGTGATCGGCGCCTATTACTACCTGCGCGTGATGGTCTACATGTACATGCGTGAGCCCGAGCCCGGCGCGCCCGTCGCGACGCCGATGCGTTCTGGCTTCGTCGTGGCTGCGATCCTCGTCGCCGCGGTGCTCGTGCTGGCCTTCGGCATCTTGCCCGGAACCTCCTTGGACGTGGCTGCAGCAGCCGGCTTGAATCACGGCTGATGGCTCGAGTCGCTTCGCGTGGGCTCGGCTTCGCGCTCGCGAGCGTTGGGCTCGTCGGCTTGACCGCGCTCGCTGCTTGCAAAGGTAAGTCGGGCGGGTCGGGGCCGGTCGTCGTGGGCAGCACGTCGTTGCCCGCGCCGGTCGCGTCGTCTTTGCCGATCGATCCCAAGGTGGTCAGCGCCGTCGTGAACCCGAAAGGGGAGGCGCCCTACTCCGGCCCGACCGGCACGATCCGCGGCATCGTCACCGCGACCGGCGACGAGCCGCCCGCACAAGACGAAATGCTCGCGCGCATTCCGGCGGACTGCGTGGCTGCGAAGGGCTTCTACGGCAAGTTGTTTCGCGAGGGCCCCGGGCGAACACTCGGAGACGTCGTGATCGGTGTCACGGGCTACGAGGGCTACGTGCCGGAGGAGACCACGAGCCAAGCGGCGGACGGCGCCGGCTGCGCCTGGAACTCGCGCACCTACGTGCTCACGTTTGGTCAAGGTTTGGACGTGCGGAGCCGTGACTCGCGCCCCTACGTGCCAGACCTGATCGGCGCGCACCTCGAGGCGCAGTTGGTCGCGCTACCGCGCGGCAGCGCGATTCACTTGTATCCCGAGCACCCAGGGCGTTTCGAGCTCACCGACAGCATGCGGCTGTTCATGTTCGCGGAAGTCATCGTCGTGAAGTTCCCGACGCACGCTGTGACTGGTGTCGACGGTCAGTTCGTGGTGCCGCGCGTGCCCGTCGGTAAAGTGACGGTTTCCGCGCTGCTGCCCGTGACTCTGGCGCAGGTTTCGAAAGACGTCGAAGTGCACGCGGGCGAGTCGGTCGACGTGAAGTTCGAGCTGCCCTTCGATCGAGCGGCTTGGGAAGCTACGCGCAACGGCATCCGAAGCGCCGCGGCAAAGGCCCGCGCCGGCATCGCAGCGAGCGCCTCCGCGTCCCCCCCGGGCGCCGTACCGAGCTCGAGCGCTTCTCCGACTCACTAACGGCTGGTCGCGGGCGGGCTGCGCAGTGCCGTGCTAAAACGCCGTCATGGCTGGGGTCGCGCGGGCCGGCGTGTGGTTGAGGGATTGTCCGAACGGTCGCTCCGTAGGGTTGGCGGGGTAAATCGTGAGGCCAAAATAT
>DATHOI010000266.1:0-2436 GCA_035485095.1 Polyangiaceae bacterium
AATTTCAAATCCCGCCCCGCCCTAGGCGCCGAAACCGCGCACCGTCACCGCACGGAGCAGCTGTTTTTGAGCGACCGAGAAGATCGCCAAGGCCGGCAAGCTCAAGATCACATTGCCAGCCATGACGATGTGCCAGCGCACCCCCGTGCCCTGCTCGCGGAGCAGCGCGATGGCCAAGGGTAGGGTACGGGCGTGGTCGTCGGTGGTCAGAACCAAAGGCCAGAAGTAGTCGTTCCAGTGAGTGACGAAGCTGAACAGGAACAACGAGACGAGCGTCGGGCGAAGCAACGGCGCGAGCAGCCGGTAAATGATGTAAAGCTCACTGGCGCCGTCGATGCGCGCGGCTTCGATCTGCGCGTCCGGCACGTTGAGCAGCGCTTGCCGCACCAAGAATGTGCCGAGCGCGCTGACGCCGAAGGGCAAAATGAGCGCGCTCAAGGTATTGACCAAGCCAACCTGCGCCAGCAGCGAGAAAACAGGCACGAAACGCACTTGCGCAGGCACGAGCAGGGTCGAGAGCACGAGCGCGAATGCCCAGCGCTTGCCTCGGAAGCGCAGCTTCGCCAGCGCGTAGCCGGCGGGCAGGGCCAGGCTGATCTGCAGCCCCGCGATCGACAGGGCCATGACGCTCGTGTTAAGAAAATAGCGCGCCAGCGGCAGCGCGCGAAATACCTCGCGGTACGCGGCCAACGACGGCTGATGCGGCCAAAGCGCGTTCGGCGAGCGGATGATCTCGTCGAGGGGCTTGAGGCTGGTCAGACCCATCCATAGGTAAGGGAAGAGCCAGACCAGCGCGACCAAGCCGAGCAGCACCTGCGTTGCCCAAGCTCGCGGCGAACCGCGCCGCTGGCCAGCCAGCGTCACGCCGTGGCCTCAGCGCGAAAGAGCCAGAATTGAGCGGCGGTCAGCAGCAGCAAAATCGCGAAGAACACCACGGCCTCCGCGCTGGCGCGGCCGACGCGCAAATCCAAAAACAACTGCTCGTAGATCGCATACACGAACACCGTCGTGGATCGCACCGGCCCGCCCTGGGTCATGACGCGCACGGCGTCGAACAATTGGAAGCTCGCGATCCAGCTCGTGGTCGCGACAAACAGCGTGGTCGGGCGCAACATCGGCCAGGTCACGCCGAAGAAACGCGCGCTCGGGGAGGCCCCGTCGAGCTCGGCGGCTTCCAAGATTGACGGCGGCACATCCTGCAATCCCGCGAGGAACAGCACCAGCGCGTAGCCCGTGATCTTCCAGACCGTCACGGCGGCTACGACCCACGGCGCGAGGCTCGGCGAGCCGAGCCAATTCGGCGCGCGAGAGACGCTGAAAATGCGCCATAAGACGGCGAAAATGCCGGAATCAGCGTCCAGCATCCAGAGGAAGAGCAAAGCCACACTGACCCACGACACGACGTACGCGCTGAACACGGCCGCCCGCAAAAACGCGACCCAACGCCCCGGTCGATCGAGCAGCAGCGCCAGCCCGAGTCCGGCCGACATGGAGCCTGCGACGACGGCCGCGCTGAGTGAGAGCGTCGTCGTGAACGTGTGCCAGAGCTCGCCGGAGCGCAGCAACGCCCGGTAATTGCCGAGCCCGACGTAGCGCGCGGGCGTCAATAGATCCCACGCGAAAAAACTTTGTTTGAGCAGGACGCCCAGAGGAAATAAGAAAAATACGAACAAGAACAGCACTGTCGGCAAGAGCATGAAGTACGGGTCAGTGCGGCGACTCGGCTTCACGTGGGCTCCAGCGCGAGCGCACGCGCTTCCGTAAGTACCTGAGCCACGTCGCGCCCTTCGACGATCGCGCTTTCCAGACGCGGCTGCACGATCTCGCGCGAAACCCGGAACAGCTCGCTCGACCAGGGCCACGGCTCAGCGACCGTGAGCTGCTCGAGCGCGACCGCGTCGTTCGGATGGGCCGAGTAATAACCGCGTTGTTGCAGCTCGCGCACGGCGCCCTGCGTGACCGGGATATAACCCGTGCGGGTGGACCAGGCGATCACCTGCTCGGGCTCACACATGAAACGCAAGAAGCGTGCGGCAGCCGCCTTCTCGGCGCTGGGCGCTGCGCGTAGCACGACCCAGAACGTGCCCCCAGTAGGCACGGCGCGCTTGCGCTGTGCGGGTAGTGGAGCCGCCAACACTGGAAAGGGCGCATGCGCCTCTAGGTATTTCAAAAACGCCGTCGAAGACCAGATCATGGCGGCCCGGCCCGTCAAAAAGGCCTGATTGCACTGTTCCCAGGCGTTGTAGTCGCGACCCGGCGGCGGCTTCATCACGCCGCTCCGCACCAGATCCTGCCACAGTGCGAGCGCTTCCACTCCCGCGCCGTCACCGAGCGACACGCGTCCATCTGGCGCTATGACGGACCCGCCGGCCTGTTCGACGAGGGCCACCCAAAACCACCAATCGATCGGACACGCAAAGCCGAACCGTGTGCCCG
>DATHOI010000267.1:0-2378 GCA_035485095.1 Polyangiaceae bacterium
TGCCCCAAGATCTCGGCGCGTTCGCCGCCTATGATTTGATCGTGCTCAGCGACATCGCTGCCAGCGAGCTGTCCGCGTCGCAGCTCGACGCGCTCGGCTCCTACGTGCGCGACCTCGGCGGCGGTTTACTCTTGATGGGTGGGGACCATTCGCTCGGTCCGGGCGGCTTCGGCAAGACTCCGGTGGAAGACGTGAGCCCGGTCTCTTTCGACCTGAAGCAAGAGCGCCGCCGCGCGAGCTTGGCGGAGGTGATCGCGGTCGACTACTCCGGGTCGATGGCGATGAGCGCTGGCGCCAACACCAAGCTCGAGCTGGCCAATGAGGCCGCGGTACGCAGCGCCGAGTTGCTCGGTGCGGGTGACCGCTTGGGCGTGATGCACGTCGACACCGCGGTGCGTTGGACGGTGCCGCTCGGTCCAGTTTTGGACAAGGCGCAGATCGCCAAAGACATCCGCGCCGTGGGCCCCGGTGGCGGCGGCATCTACATCGATTTGAGCCTGGAAAATGGCTATAAAGCGCTAAGCAAAGAGCACGTTCAATTGAAGCATCTGTTGCTTTTTTCGGACGGCAACGACGCGGAGGAACGAAACAACGCGTTTTCGCTGGTGACCTCCGGCAAAGCGCGCGGCATCACGACCAGCGTCGTCGCGCTCGGCACCGGGTCGGACGTGCCGGCGCTCGAGCACATGAGCAAGCTCGGCGACGGCCGCTTCTATTTGATCGAAGATGCGAGCCGCCTGCCCGCCGTGTTCGCGCAAGAGACGATTTTAGCCGCTCGCAGCTCGATCAACGAGCTATCGTTCAAGCCGGCGCTCGCCACGGCGGGGCCTGCCACGCGCGGCATCGATTTCAGCAGCGCTCCGCCGCTCAAGGGCTACGTCGTCACGTTGCCCAAAGGGCGCGCACAAGTTCACCTGAGCGGTCCGGAGGGCGATCCGATCTTGGCCACGTGGTCAGCGGGGATCGGACGGAGCGCGGCCTTCACCAGCGACTACAAGGATCGCTGGGGCCTCGCTTGGACGGGTTGGGACGGCGCGGAGCGGCTATTCGGACAGCTCGGGCGCGACCTGGCACGGCGCGCCGACAACCCGCGCGTACGCGTCGAAGCCGACACCTTGGGCGGCGAATTGCGAGTTCGCGCGAGCATCGTCGACGATCACGGACATGCCGAGAATTTCAGGCGTTTGGAGGTGCGGGTCGCCGGCCCGGACGGCTTCTCGGCGACGGTACCGCTGGAGGCTGCGGGCGCCGGCGCGTATGCCGGCAGTCTGCCCCTGGCGCGACCTGGCGCGTACGTGGCCACGGCGGTCGACGAGCAATCGAATGAAGCCCTCGGCACGACCGCTGCGGCGCTCTCCGCGGGGGAGGAGCTACGGCCGACAGGAACCGATCGCGGCTTGCTTCGTCGCATCACGCAGGTCACTGGCGGCAAGATGCGCGATACGTTGGCCGGCATTTTTTCGGACCGCGAGGCGCTCCGTTTCGCGTATCAGAATTTGAATCAACTATTGGTCGTGCTCGCTGCGGCATTCTTGCTACTGGGCGTCGCGGCGCGCCGCTTGGCAGTACCCGAGTTTGCCAGTCGCGCCTCGACCGCGCTCGGCTCTTGGGTCACGACCGCCCTGCGTCGCAAGCCGAGGGCCGAACGCACGCGCGAGCAACGGGCGCAGCAGCAAGCGTTGCAATCGCTGCGCGAAGCAAAGACCCGGAGCGATGCCGCGCTGCCCACACCAGCGAGCCAGCCTCTTTCGTCCGCGCCGGTTCGCGCGGCGCAAGGCCCGCTCGAGTCGACTCCGCCTGCCAGCGCGCCGCGCTTTTCTCAACCGCCACCCGGCGATTCAGCGCCTAATACCGGTTCGAATCGCGCGGCGCCACGCAAGCCCACCGCCGCAGAGGCGCTGCTGGCGCGGCGACGCGGGAGAAAGCCGTAATGCAGCCCTTCGCGCGGCTCGCCCTGATGGCGAGCGGAGCCGTGTTGCTCGGCGGCTGCGGCGCACGCGCCGTTGGCTTCGACGCGATCCCCGATGCGAGCGAGCGCGTGGTCGCGACACCGAGCGGTATCGCGGTCTTGTCACAAGGCCACTCCACGACTGGCTTGCCCGGCGACGTGACGTTCGGTGACACGAGTGGCCGGAGCGCTCTGTACTTGGAATTTCCCCCCGAATGGCGCGCGCACGGCGCACCCTTCGCCGGCTTCATCACGCTCCAGCCGCGTGAGGGTGAAGCGACCGATGCCGAGCTGGTGACGGTCGAGGTATGGCGAATCCGGTCCGCCTGGGAGCCGAACGCTCTGCACGGCTGGTCGGACAAGCCGGAGCTCGCGCCGCCAGTCGCGCGCAGCGTGATCTCGAGCGCGCCAGGGCATGAGCTACGCATCG
>DATHOI010000268.1:0-4931 GCA_035485095.1 Polyangiaceae bacterium
CCCCCGACCTCCACTACTCCGCGCACACCACCGGCACCGGCTTCACGACCTGGGGTGCGGGCCTGGTCCTCAACTTGGCGGATGCCAAATCTTGCTACGATTTCAGCAAATTTACGGGCTTCAAGTTCACGGCGAAGGGGCCGGCAAATCTGATCGTTGCAGCGCAGGTCCCAGGCGTTCTGCCCACGACAGCAGGCGGCACCTGCGTCACCAATTGCTACGATTCACACGAGACAACCGTCGTCCTCAGCTCCGACTTCGCGGAGTACACGCTGTATTGGGATCAATTCAAGCAAGCGGGCTGGGGCACGCCCGTCGTTTTCGAGGGCAGCCAAGTGATGCTCTTCAATTTCGAGGTCGGGCCCAATGAAATGCCGTTCGATTTCTGGCTCGACAACATCTCGTTCGTCGACTCGCCACCCCCGAGCATGGGCGTTGGCGGCAGTGGCAGCGGAGGAGCAACCGGTGCTGCCGGCTCGACTTCGGTGGCTGGTGCGGGGGGCGCGGTGGGCGCGGGCGGCGCCACGACCAACCCGACGCGGAACTTCTCGGACGTGCTGACGGAAGCCCAATTCGATCAGATGTTCCCCAATCGCAACGGGTTCTACACGTACGCTGGCTTGGTGGCGGCCGCCGCCAAATACGACACGTTCGCGGCCGTCGGCGATATCACCACCCAGAAGCAGGAGGTGGCCGCCTTCCTCGCCAACGTCGCGCACGAGACGACGAGCCTCAAGTATGTCGACGAGGTCGCGCCGCAGAGCATCTACTGCGACACCACCAACAAGATGTACCCGTGCGCCGCCGGTCAGGACTACCACGGCCGCGGCCCACTTCAGATCAGTTGGAACTACAACTACGGGGCTGCTGGCGCGGCGCTCGGCCAACCTCTCCTCGCCAACCCCAGCCTCGTTTCGAGTGACGCGACGATCTCGTGGGAGACCGCGCTCTGGTTCTGGATGACGTCGACTCCGCAGGGCCGCACCGCACATACCATCATGGTTCAGGGAGCCGGCTTCGGGCTCACGATCCAGGTCATCAACGGCGCGGTCGAATGCAATGGCGGCAGCCCCGACTCAGTGAACGAACGCGTGCAGTTTTATCAAAGCTTCTGCTCGCTGCTCGGCGTGCCAACGGGGACGAATCTGACCTGCTGAGCTGGGAGTGCGTGGGGCCGTGGCACCGGTAGTCGTAACTGATTGTTTTATTTGGTGTTTATCTGTGCGATCCGGCTCGACAAGGAGCTTCCTTGCTCCCCGCGGATCCATTCGCTAGCTTTCCGGCCCACTCACGAGGAGCTCTGCACCTATGGCACGCGTCACTGTCGAAGACTGCTTGGAACAAGAAGAGAACCGTTTCGCCCTCGTGGTGCTCGCTGCGCAGCGGACGCGCACGATCATGAAAGGCGGTCCGGCCCTCGTGAACGCGAAGAACAAAGCGCCCGTGATCAGCCTGCGTGAGATTGCGGCGGGCAAAGTCCGCTTTCACCGTCCGTCGGTCGAAGCCGTTGCCGAGTACATCAACGAGCTCGGTCGCGTGAATCTTTGAGCGGCAAGGCGCGCAGCGCCGAATCGGCGCGCACCATTCGTGACTTTGGCGCCGCTGGCGATGACGGCGCCAGCGGGCACTACACGGACCCCGCCTATTATTCGAAGACGTATAAGGATCGCCGTCATGACATCGACTACTACGTGCGGTTGGCGCGTGAGTCGAAGGGGCCGGTGCTCGAGTATGGCGTGGGCAACGGTCGTATCGGGCTGCACGTCGCGCGCGCTGGTATCGAGCTATTCGGCGTCGATCTGTCGCGCCCGATGCTCGACGATTTCGAGGCGCGCCTCAAATTAGAGCCAAAACAAGTGCGTGCTCGCGTCTCGCTCGCTCAGGGCGACATGCGCGAATACGAGCTCGGGCGACGCGTGCCGCTGGTGTACGCACCGTTCAACTGCTTCCTGCACCTCTACACGCGCCCTGATGTCGAGTCGTTTCTCGCGCGGGTACGCGCACACCTCGCCCCCGGCGGGCGCTTCGTGTTCGATTTTTCGGTACCGCACGGCGAGGATCTCTCGCGCGACCCCGAGCGCAGCTACGGCTCGCCGCGCATCCGTCACCCGACCACCGGCGAGCTCGTGCGCTACGCGGAGCGCTTCGAATACGACCGCCTGCGGCAGTTGCTCCTGATCTGGATGGAGTTCGAGCCGGAAGAAGGCGGCAAGCCCTGGAAGGTGCCGCTCACGCATCGGCAGTACTTCCCGCGCGAGGTCGAGGCACTCCTTCACTACAACGGCTTCAGCGACATCTTTTTTACGGCGGATTTCACCGATCAACCCGCGGACCAATGGGTGGATTCAATGGTCGTGGGCTGCCGTGTCGCTACGCCGAAGAAGCCACGCGGGGCGTCGATCCTGCGTCGAGCCAAGCTCCACCCTACCGCGAAGAAACGGCTTCGGCGTTCCTGACCTTGCCGGGTTGCGTGAGCGCGCTTAGCTTCTTAAAGAGCCATGGCTGCTGACTTTTACAAAGAGCTCGGAGTGTCGCGTGAGGCGAGCGACGCGGAGATCAAGAAGGCCTACCGCAAGCTGGCGGGGCAGCTTCATCCCGACAAGAATCCAGGCGATAAGAAGTCGGAGACACGTTTCAAGGTCGTAAATCGCGCCTACCAGACCTTGTCGGACAAGGAAAAGCGCGCACTTTACGACGAATTCGGCGAGGAAGGGCTGCGTGAGGGGTTCAACTCAGAGGCCGCGCGTGCGTACCGCAGTGGGGCACCGAGCAGCCGGGGCCGTGCTCGTGGTAACGGGCCGAGTATCGAGGACTTGTTCAGCTCGAGCGGCATGCCGCAGGGCTCGGGCGGCATTGGCGACTTGTTCGGTGACCTATTTGGCGGCCGTGGCGGCCGGCGGACTTCGAGCGCCGGCATGAAGGGCTCCGACATCGCCAGCGAGGTGAGCGTCGACTTCATCTCGGCGCTACGCGGCGCCGAGCTCAAGCTGCGCCTTCAAGACGGTGGCGACGAGATCACCGTGCGCGTGCCGCCGGGCGCGGGCGACGGTGACAAAGTGCGCATCGCTGGACACGGCGCACCTGGCGCCTACGGCGGTCCGCCGGGGGATTTGCTGCTCAGCATCCGCGTTACCAAACACCCGTATTTCGAGCGTTCCGGCCTCGATCTGTACCTCGATCTGCCGATCACGGTCGGTGAGGCCTACCGCGGTGCAAAAGTGCGCGTGCCCACTCCGGACGGACCAATCACTCTGACTGTACCGAAGCACGCGCAGAGCGGTCAAATCGCGCGTCTCAAAGGTCGCGGTGTCAAGCGCAAGGCCGAGACGGGTGACCTGTACATTCGCTTCCAAATCAAGCTGCCTGCGACGACTTCCGCCGAGATCGACGCCGCGGTCACCACGCTCGAAGCCGCGATGGCCGGCGATGTGCGTGCGGACGTACACTTCTGACGTGCTCGCCGCGCCGTAGCGGCCTCCGTGTTACTCGGCGTCGGCGCTGATTTCCGCGCTGCCCCGCGGCCGACGTGAAGGGCGCTCGCTCGCGGCAGTCGCGGCGCGCAATACGCCGTTGTCGTCGTACTTGTCGAGCTCGACGCCAACACGGCGCAGAGCCGCTTGTTTCTCGTGAAAAGGCTGAAAGCTCGACTTGAAGCCGGCGACGATCATGCTCTTGATGTCGGCGAACGGCACGCCCATCTTGGTGTGCACCAAGTAGAGTTCCTTGGACACACTCGTGTCGGTGATCAGCCGGTTGTCGGTGTTCACCGTCACGCGCAAACCGAGGTCGAAGTACAGCTTGATCGGATGTGAGGCGAGGTCCTTCACAGCGCCCGTCTGCACGTTGCTCGACGGGCAGCACTCGAGCGGCACGCGGTGGTCGTTCAGGTAATGCAACAGATCGCCGTCCTCGCGGAGCCGACAACCATGCCCGATGCGGTGCGCGCCACACACGTGAATGGCTTGCGCAATCGATTCTGGACCGTACGCCTCGCCCGCATGAATCGTGCAGTTGATGTTGTTGTCACGCACGAGCTGGAACGCGGCCCGATGATGCTTCGCCGGAAAATCCGCCTCCGCGCCGGCTAGGTCGAAGCCAACTACGCCGCGGCCCTTGTATGCGACCGCGAGCTCGGCCATCTGATACGAGGATTCCGCGGAAATGTTGCGGATCCCACATACGATTACGTTTGCTTTGATGCCGTACGTCTCGCGTGCGCGCCGTAACCCGTCCAGCACGGCTTCGACCACTTTGGTCAGCTTCAGGCCGCGTTGGGTGTGGAGCATCGGCGCATAGCGCACCTCCATGTAGCGCACGTTCTCGCGATGCGCGTCTTCGGCCAGCTCGAAGGCGATTCGCTCGAGGGCCGCCTCAGTCTGCATGACGCGTAAGGTGATGTCGAAACCGCGCAGGTACTCGACCAGTGATCCGAAATTGTTGCCGCAGCCGATGGCTGCGCGCAGTCCTTCCACATCATTGGCCGGCAGCTCGACGCGACCAGCCTTTGCAAGCTCGAGGATAGTCTCCAGGCGCAGCGAGCCGTCGAGATGGACGTGCAGGTCCGTCTTCGGCAATGCGCGGAAAACCTCGAACGGAACGTGCCCCTGAACCTGGCTATTGCCATCGGCTGCCGCGCCAGCGGTGCCGTCATTCGAATTCGTGTGTTCCATATCAGAGCGTAGCACGCCGCAGCCGACCTACCCAGATCACCGCCCCAGCCAGCGCGAGCACCGTGAGCCAGTAGGCCGGAGCGGGAATCCCGCTCTCGCCCTCACCACGTTCGGCGTGATCGAAGGCGTCGCGAAAGACCTCTTCAGCTTGTAAGCCGACGATCGTCTTGGCGCCGACGAACGTCGTCGGCAGGCCTTGTAGCCCGTTGTCGATCAGAATCTTCGATTCAGCTTCGATCGTCGAGTCCGCTCGTCCGGAGG